>JALSKH010000018.1 GCA_026988975.1 Campylobacteraceae bacterium | reverse complement strand
ACTCCTTTGACAATTCTAAATGGTTACTTAGAGGAGATAGAAGATGGATTTATCCCAAAAGAGGAGTTGCCCGCTATCTTAACGCATATGAAAAATGAGATAAAATACCTAAATGAATTGACCACAGATATGCTTGAGTTTATCTCTTCGATGCAAAATGGAAAAAATATAAGTGAAATTAATCTATATGAGTTCATAAACAATGAAATTCTAAGCCTTCTTCCAAATAAAAAAAACATTAAGTTGACAAATCTAATAGATGATAATTTTACTGTAGAGTTCAATAAAACCGACCTAAAAAAAGTTTGCATAAATCTACTCTCAAATGCCATTAGATACACAAAAGAGGGTAATATTAAAATTTATAATCAAGACAAAAATATACTATTTGAAAACAATGGTGAAAAGATAGAGGGAAAATACAGACAAAAGATATTTGAGCCATTTTTTACCATATCAAAAAGCAAAAACAGAAAAACAAGCGGCTTTGGATTAGGGTTATCCATAGTAAAAAATCTATGCAAAAATAACAATCATGACTGCTATCTCAAGCAAAGTGACGGGAATAAAACTATATTTTGTCTTCAGAGGCTACTCTAGCAGTCTCGAGAAAAATCCTTTTTTTTCTACTTTAGTTTTAATGATTCTCTCATCTTTAAAGTCTGGGTCTGGCTTTAAGAGTTCCTCGTTAAAAGGAACTCTTTGCTTTTTTTCGTGCTTTCTATTTGATACATTTATAGTTTTTCTATTTATTGGGGCATGCATAATACACATAATATACTCCTCGTTTTTGATATTATATCAAAAATTTTGTGTACTTTGTGTTTAGAGTGCCATAGCAATTTTTACTATATAAAACCCACCAAAAATAAGCCAGATGAAAAGGATTGATGCTAGATATATCGGTTTCATTCCTGCTTTTTTGAATTTATCTATACTTGTCTCCATCCCTAAGGCACTCATCGCCATTGTAAGCAAAAAGGTATCTATGGAGTTGATGTCACCTACTACATGTAGAGGTAGAAGATTTAGTGAATTAAATCCCGCAACCACCATAAAGAAGACTGCAAACCAAGGTATCACGATCTTTGCTTTTTGCTTATTTGCAACATTTTTACTAGTTTTTGCTAACCAAAATCCCAAAACCAACAAAAATGGAGCGATCATCATAACTCTTATCATCTTGACTATCACAGCAGTTTTGGCAGTTTCTGGACCCACTGCATTTCCAGCAGCTACCACATGAGCTACTTCGTGGATAGTTCCACCTATGTATATGCCCATCTCTTGTGGACTAAGAGGAATGTAACCCATCCTGTATAAAAAAGGATACAAAAACATGGCTGTTGTTCCAAAGATAATGACTGTTGAAACTGCTATGGCGCTTTTATATGGCTCGCCATTTACAACTGGTTCAGTCGCAAGAACTGCTGCGGCTCCGCAGATAGAGCTTCCGGCTGTCACCAAGATAGTAGTGTCTCTGTCCATCTTCAAAACTTTAGTTCCGATAAAATACCCAAGTATAAAAGTAAGGGTAACCACCGTTACACTTGTGAAAATCCCCGCAATTCCCACTGCCTCGATACTTTGAAAAGTAAGCCTAAAACCATAAAATATGATTCCAGCTCTTAGCAAAATCTTGGTAGAAAAGATGATGCCCGGCACCCACTCGCTAGGGAGTCTGTTTCTTAGGGTATTTGCATAAACAATTCCCAAAACTATACCGATGATCAGCGGACTAATCGCCAACCTTTTAAACACTGCAAAATCAGCTAGATATGTAGCAGACATCGCAAAAAGGGCAACAAATAGTATGCCACTTAGTGTATTTGCTCTGTTTTCTTTATTGAACATTTTGTACCTTTATTTTAATTTTTGTGATTATATAACTATTTATCATATAAGTAAAATAAATTAAATATGATATAATCATTTATATTTTTCATAAGGAATATATTGTGACACTTAAAGAGCTAACTATTTTTTATCATTTATGCGAGGATTCTCACATCTCTAACTTGGCTAAAAAACTAGGTATCACGCAATCAGCTATATCTTTGGCTATTAAATCACTTGAAAAAAAGGTAGATGAACAACTTTTTGACAGATTGGGCAAAAAGTTGGTCTTAAACGAAAGAGGGAGATATTTTAGAGAAAAAACTGAGCCACATTTTATAGCTTTAAATGATGCTAAAAATCTGTTTAAAAAAGATAAAATTTCTGGGATTTTAAATATCACTGCAAGCAAGACTATCGGCGACTACATCACGCCTCAAATCATATTTGACTTTTTAAATTCACATCTACATGTAGAGATAAAAAAGGATATACAAAACTCTAAAAATATCATAGAATTGGTTAAAAACCACGAAATCGATATGGGCTTCATAGAGTCGGTTTGTGACGACGATGAGATCATAAAAAAAGAGATAAAAAACGATAAACTGATAGTAGTAACGAGCGACAAAAAACTAAAAAACAAAACTTTTTACATAGACGAGATACTAGATAAAAAGTGGCTATTAAGGGAGAAAGGCTCCGGTACAAGAGATATATTTCTAAATTCTATCGGAAATACAACAAAAGAGTTAAAAATTTTTATGGAATTTAATGAATTTGAAGAGGCAAAAACCATACTTTTTCAAAATCCAGAGACCATCACTTGTCTTTCAAAATTCGTCGTACAAAAGGAGCTAAAAAGAGAAGAGTTATTTGAAGTAAAACTAAAAAACATATCGATAGAGCGAAAACTCTACCTAATCTACCACAAAAACAAATACAAAAGCAAACTCTTCATAGAGTTTGAAAATAGCCTAAAAGACATACGATTATAATTTAAAAACTGACCTTACGCACTATAAGCACACCTAGGTGATAAAAGTTGCACTCTAATGCAAGGAAGTATAGCAAAATTGTAGTTATTCTACTATGAAGCTATGCTGACGCAGCAGTAGGGTGCAAATTTTATCATCCGTAGGACAGAATGATAAAGCACCATCTGCTTCGTTAGTTCACTTTCACCGTAGCTTTGGCTACGCTAAAAGCAAACTGCCTCGCATATGATGCTTTCTCATTCTGCCTAGGTGTGTTTATAGTGCGTAAGGTCAGTTAGAAAGATATATCTAGGTTGACGAATTTGCAAAAACAGTGTAGTATATATTTTTTAAAAGGAGAGATTGTGCTATACGAAGTAACAAGCATCAACTATATGGGTTTTGCTAAGAATGGCTCTGAAAAAATGGTAGTAATTAAAAAATGAAAAGAATTTTGATAACAAATGATGATGGATTTGAATCCGATGGACTCAAAGCTTTAGTTGAGGCATTAAAACCTCTTGGTCAAGTTACGATCGTAGCTCCTAGTAGCGAAAAATCAGCTTGCGGACACTCTTTGACACTGACTAGACCATTACGGTTTATCGCTATAGAGGATGATTTTTTTAAGCTAGATGATGGGACTCCGAGTGATTGCATATATCTCTCTTTAAATGCGCTTTTTAAAGAGGGTTCCAAACCTGATATCGTAGTAAGCGGCATAAACAGAGGCTCAAATATGGGTGAAGATATAACATACAGTGGAACAGCAAGTGCAGCGATGGAAGCAGTTTTGCAAGGGATTCCTGCTATCGCTATATCTCAAGTTTATGACAAGACTCCAAATAGCTTGGGTAAAGATAGCTATGTCGTAGCAAAATTTGTCATACAAGACATAGTCAAGAAGATTTTTGATGCCAATTTTCCACTAGGTGAGAGAAGATTTTTAAATATAAATGTGCCTACATGTAGCGAATTTAAAGGCTATAAAATCACAAAAGCTGGATACAGAATATATGGCAACAATGCTCATCTACATAGAAACCCAAGAGGTGAAGAGTACTACTGGCTAGGAACTCATACGCTTAGGCACAAAGAGAACAAGACTAAAGATTGTGACTTAAGTGCTATAGAGGATGGTTATGTTTCCATAACGCCTATCAAACTAGATATGACAGCTCATGAAGAGATAGAGAATTTATCAAAATGGATAGAAAATGGGTAGATTTGCTCGCTCTAAAATTCTCTTTGGCGAGGATTTTGAGAAAATAGAAAATGCAAAGATTTTGCTTCTTGGAGTTGGCGGTGTTGGCGGATTTTGCTTGGATGCTCTGCATCGAACTGGCGTTAGAGATATAACTATTGTTGATTTTGATAGTTTTGAAATCACAAACCAAAACAGGCAGATAGGAAGTGAAAATATCGAGGAAACTAAAGTCTTTGTGATACAAGAGAGATATAACGGTATCAAGGCAATCAATGAAAAAGTAACTCCCAAATGGGTAGAAGATTTTGATTTTTCTAGGTTTGATTTGGTGATTGATGCCATAGACGACATGAGTGCAAAAGTCGCACTTGCAAACAGATGCCACTCCAAACTCATCAGCTCAATGGGAGGAGCAAAAAAACTAGACCCTACCCTTATAGAAATTGGCTCTATTTGGAAAACTTATGGGGATGGGCTCGCTAAAAAGTTCAGAAGTGAACTGAAAAAAAGTGGCTTCAGTGAGGATTTTACCGTAGTCTTTTCGCCAGAAAGCCCAAAATGCAGAGAACTAGGCAGTTTCGTTGGTGTTACAGGAAGCTTCGGTTTAGCACTTGCATCTTTGGCAATAAAAAAATTAATTAATTAGTCCCGACATAAGCCTTAACATGATTTGGTATGCCACCAGGTGGAACTAAAGCCACTCTGTCACCCTCTTTTAAAACAGTCTCTTTTGATAAAACTCTATGATTTACAAATACCGCCTCCACTTCACTCTCATCCAAACCAAGTGATTTTATAAGCTGATTTATAGAGATATCTTCCAAAATCTCCATCGGCTTATTACCACAAACCACCCCTTTTTCTTCAAGTTTTCCTCTCAAAAATGAAAAAGCATTAAATGTTATAATCACGGTATCTCCTTAACTTCTGTTTTTATTATTTTTACTGTTTTTGAGAGATCTTTTCTGTATATATAGATATATCTTCTTCCTTTGTAGAGTTCATCTCCGTCGAATTTTGTAGCTCCTACCATGAACACTCTGTTTGGACTCATAAACTGCATCTCTCCTAGATATTTGCCTATCGGCTGATATATACAAGAGAGTCCCAAGATGATAACCAACAAGTACAATCTCGTAAAAAATTTAGTAAATTTTGAGTATAAGATAAGATAGCCTGTTATGAAAAAACCGGGGATCAAAAGATAGAAGTTTTGATTATCTATAAAAATCACATTAAAATACTCATGTATCTTATAATAATCAAAATAGTTAAGCTTTACACCTATAAAGTATAAAAAATCTATCAAAGATACAAATGCGATACCTAGGAAAAAGCTATTGAAAATCTTATAAATCATCTCAGCCTCCTTTTTGCTATTTTACCACATTTTATTATCTTTGAGGGATTTTTTTCATCAAAGCCGTGCTTATCATACAAAATAACATCCGCGTTGTCTTTGGCAAATCTTTCGCTAAATGCCTCTCCTGAGGGGTTTGATGATGTAGAGTATGCCCATTTGATTCTTTTCAAAAACCTCAAATGTCTCTTGGGTTTTACAACTCTGATAGCTTGATAATTTGGATAAACTATCGTAGTTTTTCTAGCTCTTCTTATAAATTTTCTATGTTTTTTAGGAACTCTAGTGAAATTTTTCAAAGTTTCAAAGGAGTCAACACTGATTATAAATTTTTTTGAACTATTTCGATTTTTTATCTCCCTTAGTCTCTCCTTGTTTTGAGATAAAAATCCGGCAGTCGTATCTGTTTGAACAAGATATACAACTGCTGGATTCATTAACTTAACTCAGATAGTCTTGCAATGCTTTTGGCTCATATACACTCTCATCTTGTATGAAAGCTAAACTACGGGCTGCCACTGAAGCCGCGGCTATAGTGGTAAAGTATGGTATATTAAATCTCAAAACTGATTGGCGAATCTTCTTGGCATCATCTTTGCTAGACTTGTTATCACTTGTATTTATGACTAAATCTACCTCTCCATTTTTTAGTTTGTCTTCTATATTTGGTCTTCCTTCGCTAATCTTATATACAAATTCACTCTGCACTCCAGACTCCTCAAATGCTTTATGCGTTCCACCCGTCGCTATAACTTTGAAGCCTAAATCATTAAATTTTTTACCGATTTTTGCTGCAAATCTTTTGTCGTTATTTGTCAAAGATATGAAGACTGTTCCACTTTTTGGGAGTATATTGTTTGATGCGATTTGCGACTTTGCAAAAGATGTCGCGAAATCCTTGCTGATTCCCATAACTTCACCTGTTGATTTCATCTCTGGACCTAGTATAAGATCTGCACCTTGAAGCTTATTAAATGGAAAAACTGCCTCTTTTACGGCTACATGTCCTTTTGATTTTGCTTTTAAAAGTCCATCTTCTTCCATAACAACACCAAATGTATCATAAAACTTCAATGCTTCTCTCAAATCTCCCTGCCACATCACTCTAGTTGCAACTTTTGCAAGTGGAATTCCAGTCGCTTTTGAAACAAATGGCACGGTTCTACTTGCTCTTGGATTTACCTCTATCATATATACATCATCATCATATATGGCAAATTGGATATTCATAAGCCCTACTACACCTAGATTTAGAGCTATCTTTTTAGTCTGCTGTTCTACTTTTTTTATGAGTCTCTTGCTTAAACTCACAGGTGGCAGTGAACAGGCACTATCTCCACTATGGATACCCGCCTCTTCGATATGCTGCATGATGGCTCCTAGATAGACATCGACTCCATCACAAACTGCATCTACATCTATCTCTATGGCATTATCTAAAAATTGATCTATTAAGACTGGCGAGCTGTGACTCACACTCACTGCCTCATCCATATACTCTCTTAATTCACTCTCATTATAGACGATTCTCATCGCCCTTCCACCAAGCACATAACTAGGTCTTACAAGAACGGGATAGCCTATCTCTTTAGCTTTCTCTATAGCTTCTTCTTTGGTGACCGCAGTCTCATTTCTAGGTTGCAAAAGCTTGTTCTCTTTTATAAAAGCTGAAAATTTTTCTCTATCTTCTGCTTCATCTATGACTCGTGCTGTTGTACCTATGATTTTTGCACCGATAACAGTCAATCTCTTTGCGATTTTAAGTGGTGTCTGTCCTCCAAAATGCACTATCACACCATCTGGCTCTTCGCACTCAACGACACTTCTTACATGTTCAAAATCTATAGGTTCAAAGTAGAGTATGTCGCTTGTATCATAATCCGTAGATACTGTCTCAGGATTGCAGTTGTACATGATGGTTTTTATGCCCATATCATTTAGTGCATAAGCAGCATGAACACAACAGTAGTCAAACTCGATTCCCTGACCTATTCTGTTTGGTCCACCACCTATAATCATCACTTTTTTATCAGTTTTTGGCTCTTTTTTTACTTTTGGTAGTTTTGTGATATTTGTAGTAGAGTATAGATATGGTGTTAGTGCTTTAAACTCTGCTGCACATGTATCTACTTCGTTAAACTCAAGGTCGATTCCTAGCTTTTGTCTCGCAAAATATATATCGTTTTGGGTTAATTCAAGATTGTCATATTTGTTTATCAGCCAAGCTATTTTTTTATCTGAAAAGCCATAACTCTTTGCTGTTCTTAACAGTCTCTCATCATTTAATGCAAACATATCTAGCCTCTTTTCAAACTTGACCAAATCCTCAAATTGATGTAAAAACCACTTGTCTATCTTGCTTAATTCATATACCTCATCTACGCTAAATCCTCTTCCAAGAGCTTCCATAACACACAATACTCTGTGTTCATTTGGACGACGAATCTCTTTTTTGAGGAGTTCATCATCATATTTTATCTCGTCAAATCCGCTGAGTCCAACTTCAAGTGAACATAGAGCTTTTTGAAATGACTCTTTAAAAGTTCTACCTATCGCCATGACTTCACCTACGCTCTTCATGGATGTTGTTAAAGTTGAGTTGGCTACTGGAAATTTTTCAAATGTAAATCTTGGAATTTTTGTTACTATATAGTCGATAACTGGCTCAAAACTAGCTGCCGTTCCTGTTATGTCGTTTGTTATCTCATCTAGCCTGAAACCAACTGCAAGCAGAGTTGCAACTTTTGCTATAGGATACCCTGTGGCTTTTGATGCAAGAGCGCTACTTCTACTGACTCTTGGGTTCATTTCGATGACTGTCATCCTGCCATTTTTTGGATTTATGGCAAACTGTACATTACTTCCGCCTGTATCAACTCCGATTTCACGCAAAATTGCAAAAGAGGCATTTCTCATAGCTTGATACTCTTTATCTGTAAGAGTAAGTGCCGGTGCGATAGTGATGCTATCTCCCGTATGCACACCCATTGGGTCAAAGTTTTCGATAGAACAGACTATGATGCAGTTGTCACTGCTATCTCTGATGACTTCCATCTCATACTCTTTCCAACCAAGAAGTGACTCTTCTATGAGTATCTCATTTATCGGGCTTGCCTCCAAACCTCCTGTTGCTAAATCTTTAAATTCATCTATATTGTAAGCGACTCCACTTCCGCCGCCTGCTAGAGTATATGAAGCTCTGATGATAAGTGGGAAACCTATCTCGCTAGCAGCTAACTCTGCCTCTTCTAGGTTGTAAGCATATTTACTCTTTGGCAAATCCATGCCTATTTTGATCATTGCTTCTTTAAAAGCTTGTCTATCTTCACCTTTTTTTATCGCTTCTGGTTTAGCACCTAAAAATTCTACACCCTCAAGCATACCTTTTTCATACATACTCATAGCGATATTTAGTGCCGTTTGCCCACCCATAGTTGGCAAAATCGCATCTACACTCTCTTTTTTTATGATTTTAGCGATAATCTCTTCATTAATCGGCTCTATATAAGTTCTATGTGCAAACTCAGGGTCAGTCATGATGGTAGCAGGATTTGAATTTATCAAAACAACTCTATATCCAAGATCTTTCAGTGTTTTTGCTGCTTGAGTACCTGAGTAATCAAACTCACACGCCTGACCTATAACAATAGGACCAGAGCCTATCAATAGTACGGTTTTTATATCGCTTCTCTTTGGCATATAAAATATCTCCTAATTTTTTTTATTATGGTTCTATATTTACATGTAAATATGTTGGAATTTTTATATCTACAAAGGGTTGTATAACTGCTGTCTTAGAGGACTCTTCCTCTCTCACTTCTATCACTTTTCCAACCCTTACTCCTTGAAAAAAGATACCATCTAGCCCGCTTGTCGTTACCACATCTCCAATTTTTGGATTCATCCAAAGAGGAATATATTTTACAACTATATCTTTTTTTTCACCCTGAATTACACCTGGTATCTTACTTTTTCCAACATACACTGAAAATACTGAATCTCTATCAGCCAAAAGCAAACCCAATGGATGTGTATCTTTAGCTACTACTATACCAGCAGCATAACCCTGATATAGCAATCCATATATCTTGCTTTTATTAAAATCTTTAAAATCCAACCAAACTCTATCATAATCATTTAAGTTAGAGTATGAAATCGCCCTTATCATTTTGACATCAGGTGTATAAGCAGAGAGATTATTATCTTTTAATATCTCATTTAATTTACCTGCAAAAGCGATAGATAAAAGAGCTGATTTTTCCAACTCTTTGTTTTGCTTTCTTAGTTTTAGTATCGTCTCTTGCTGAGAAAAATGCTCTTTTATCTTGTCGTTTACATACTCTTTTGCATCTAAATAACTCTCAAGAACGGAGTTATTTAAGCTGATCACAAAACCTCTACCGATATCAGTAAATTTTACTGAAACAAATGCAATAAAAGCTAAAAATAGTAGAAGCTTCAGTCTATTCATTTGCCAAATGTTGGAGTAATTCTATCTCTTCTAAAGCTCTACCTGTCCCCTTTGCAACTGCCAAAAGTGGCTCTTCTGCAACAAATATTGGTAATTTAACTATATCTGAAAGATACTTATCAAATCCTCTTATGAGAGCTCCTCCACCTGTTAGAACTATACCATTCTCAACAATATCTCCTGCTAAATCCGGAGGCATAACTTCCAGCACATCTTTTAGTGCGTCCGCTATCTCTTTTATCGGTTCCTTGGTTGCGTCTCTAACATCTTCACTTGTTAACTCAATCCTGCTTAAAAGTCCGCTAACCTGATCTCTTCCTTTTACGATAGCAATGAGTGGCTCTTCCAACGCTATCGCAGCTCCTATCTCTATCTTTATCTCTTCACCTGTTCTCTCACCGATCAAAAGGTTATATTTCTTCTTAACATAATCCACAATCGCCATATCTATCTTATCACCAGCCGTTCTGATTGATTTGCTTATAACCAATCCACCAAGCGAAACAACGCCTATCTCTGTTGTTCCACCACCTATATCAACAACCAAACTACCTTTTGGTTCACGCACAGGCAGACCTGCGCCTATGGCAGCTGCCATAGGCTCTTCTATAAGAAAAACCTCTCTAGCTCCAGCACTCATGGCTGACTCTCTGACCGCTTTTCTCTCAACTTGAGTCAAACCATACGGTACACAGATGATGATGCGAGGTCTTAAAAAACTCTTTCTTTTATGAGCTTTTTCTATAAAATACCTGATCATCTTCTCTGTCATATCAAAATCAGCTATAACCCCATCTTTCATCGGACGAATCGCCTCTATACTTCCTGGAGTTTTTCCTAGCATATTTTTAGCCTCAGAGCCAACAGCTAAAATCCTCTCTTTTCCATTTTTATCTCTTTGAATGGCTACAACAGAGGGCTCATTTATGATAATTCCTTTGCCTTTTACCAACACTAAAGTATTTGCCGTACCTAAGTCTATACTCATATCACTCGAAAAAAATCCTATCAACTGGTCTAGAATCATTAAATCTTCCTTTGCGGCTTATGCGCTTTTTTTATCTTTTTTTATATACAACGGCTTAACACCATCTTTTACAACATCTTTTGTGATCACCACTTCATAACCAGCAAGTTCAGGCAGTTCGTACATGATGTCAATCATAGTCTCTTCCATGATGGCCCTCAAACCTCTAGCTCCTGTTTTTCTTTTTATAGCTAACTCTGCTACCTCTTCTAGCGCCTCTTTTTCAAAAGTCAGCTCAACTCCATCTATAGCAAAAAGTTTTCTATACTGTTTAAAGATGGCATTTTTTGGCTCGGTCAATATCTTCACCATATCCTCTTTTGTGATCTCATTCAGTGTTGCTAGTGCATGTAGCCTTCCTACTAGTTCTGGAATCAAACCAAAATGCACCAAATCATCAGGCTCTACCATATCTATCAACTTCCAATCTTCACTTTTTGCTCTCTTCTCCTGCCCAAAGCCCAAAACATTTTTTCCTACTCTTCTTTTGATGATATCTTCCAAGCCATCAAATGCGCCTCCACAAACAAATAAAATCCCAGAAGTATCTATCTGTACAAACTCTTGATTTGGATGTTTTCTTCCACCTTTTGGAGGTATATTTACAAGGCTGCCCTCTATCAGTTTTAAAAGTGCCTGTTGCACGCCTTCACCACTTACATCTCTAGTGATGGAGCGATTTTCACTCATTCTGGCGATTTTGTCTATCTCATCTATAAAAATTATACCCTGTTCTGCTCTTTTTACATCTCCATCTGCCGCATGGAGTAGTTTTGTCAAGATATTCTCCACATCCTCTCCAACATAACCAGCCTCAGTCAAGCTTGTTGCATCCGCTATAGCTAAAGGAACATCAAGAAACTTTGATAGTGTTTGAGCCATCAGAGTTTTTCCGCTTCCAGTCGGTCCGACAAGTAGTATATTTGATTTTGAAATCTCTGTATCATCCTCTATATCACTGTTTTTGAAGATTCTCTTATAGTGGTTATAAACTCCGACTGCAAAAACTTTTTTGGCTCTATTTTGTCCTACAACAAACTCATCTAAAGCCTCAGTCAACTCTTTTGGTATAAGCATTTTATAATCTAATTTCTTTTGAGAACTTGCACTATCTTCGCTTTCACCAAAAAATATCTTATATGCCGAAACGATACAATGTTCACATATATAAGCACTCTCGCCTGCAATCAATCTAGTATCTTTGCTCTCTTTAGTGCCACAAAAACTACACTCTTTATATATCATTTAATTGTCCCCTCTGTCTCTTATCATATTAACTCTTCCTCTCATACGGTATGCCTCTTTTTGTCTCTATTATGAAACTGCACATCTGTTTTACTTTTTCGTTTTCTTCTTCTTTTAGCATCTCTAGTGCTACATCTTTTATGGGTTGGCTTGATCTGAAAAGTTTTCTATATGCTCGTTGAAGCGCTCTTATGTCCTCTTTTTCAAATCTTCTTTTTATACCAATGGCATTTAGCCCTTTGACTACCGCTCTGTTCCCTTCTGCAAGGCAAAAAGGCGGTATATCTTGGCTGATTGCACTTGCTCCACCTATCATACACCCCTCACCAATCTTTACAAATTGGTGAATCGGAGTCATCCCACCTATGACCGTATAGGAGCCTATCTCCACATGTCCAGCTAGTGTGGCATTGTTTGCCATAATCACATGGTTTCCCACTTGACAATCATGAGCAATATGAGAGTAAATCATGATAAAACACTCATCTCCTACTCTCGTAACTCCACCACCATGCATGGTTCCCGCATTGATCGTTACAAACTCTCTTATGGTGTTATTTTTCCCAATGATAACTCTCACAGCATCATCGCTTTTATAGCCTATATCTTGTGGTGGCATACCAATGATAGCGTATGGATAGACTTTGGTTCCCTCGCCTATCACAGTATCTCCATATATACCCGCACCTTGCATTATCTCTACGCGATCCTCTAGGATACTTTTTGCACCTATGTGCGCAAAAGCACCTATTGTCACACTATTTCCTATCTTTGCACCATTCTCTATGATAGCAGTTTTATGGATATTTGACATATTTTCTTCTATTTATCTACGATCATCGCTTTTAGTTCTGCTTGAGCAACAACTTTGCCATCAACTAAAGCTTTACCATCTAAAACCCAGATATCTCCTCTATGTTTTATAACTTTAAGATGATACTCCAATCTATCTCCAGGTCTGACGGGTGAGCGAAATTTTGCTTTATCTATACTCATAAAGTAAACAACTTTCTCTTTTGCCTCTTCTTGAGTAGCTTTATCAACACTTTTAAATGCCAATATCCCACCTGCTTGCGCCATTCCCTCTATAATCATAACCCCTGGATATATCGGATGTCCTGGAAAATGACCTAAGAAAACTGGCTCTTGGATAGTCACATTTTTAAATGCTTCGATAGACTCTCCTTCACTCAATTTGGTAACTCTGTCTACCAACAAAAAAGGAGGTCTATGGGGAAGTATCTTTTGAATCTCTACAACATCAATCATAAATTTTTGCCTTTTATAAAATTTAGCTATTTTATCCTATTTTTACTAAATTTTCCCTAACATCTTTGTATATCTTTGAATTTAGATATATTTCATATTTGCCAAGATTTATCTTATCTAGTACGATGATAGGGTTTAGTGTTGGCAATAGGGAGTTTGAGAGTTTTCTTCTTATCTCTATCTCGCCCTCTACATGTAGAGGAGATTTCATCAAATCTTGCACACTATGATAGCAAGTGCCTGCCATTTTATTTAGCTTTTTTATAGATATAAATAGTGCCTCTTCTTTACTAAAATACCCTACCCCATCACTTAAAAACTCTACTTTGCCACGCGTAAATTCTCGATTTAATTTGGAGTAAAACAGAAAATAGCTCAGCACTACATTTTTTTTATCATCCTTGACAAATGCCCTTAAAACTCTGTAATTTAAAAATTTTTCTCTAACTAGTCTAAATTTTATATTTTCCTCTTCAAGCCTTATGACACTCTCATAAAGTGCGATTCTATCTTCTATGGAAGAGGGGAGTATCTGCCTTGTTATGGGTAACATAAGTTCATCTTTTAGTCTGTTTTGCTGCTCTCTTTGGATATCTAGCGCATAGATACAACCGCAATAGTTTTGATGATAAAGCATATCTTTTTTTGCTAGAGCAAACTGTTCGCTCGTGCCGCCACCCTTCCTAAAATCAGGTGTAAAGACTTTTACTCCAAACTTCTCTTCCACTTCAAGTGCATTTGCTCTTAACTGTTCTATCGATTTTTTTGGGCTTGTTAGTAGCGTTGTTGTTATCTCATCTTCTCCTATTTCCAAAGCCTTTATAGCAGTGCTAACTAACCTGTTGTCAAAACAAATGGAACATCTTTTGCCTTTTTCTGGCTCATCTTCCAAACCTCTAACAGCCTCTATCCAACCCTCAAAATCATACTCTCCCTCAATCAAATCTATACCTAACTTGCAACAACTCCTTTTTACATCCATAAAACGGAGTCTATACTCGCTATATGGGTGGATATTTGGGTCATAAAAGTAACCTATGAGTTTTTTATCAGGATACGCAAGAGAGAGTTTTTGTAAGAAAAAATGGCTATCAACTGAACAACAGATATGTACTAACAATACTTAATCCTAAATTTATTTATACAAAATTATAGTATAATTTTGTAAACTAATGATTAGGGATTTTGGATGAGATTATTTAAAAGTTTTAAATTTTGGCTTATATTTGTTGTTGCGCTGTACAGTTTCTTGGGTTTTTGTAGCTCTTCATTGGATGATTACGAACTATTCGCACAAACTCTTAAAGGAAAAAGCTGGCATCAATCTTTTTGTCAAAAAAGCAAAATTTAACCCTTTTACATTTGAGCTGACTCTAAATGATATAGTGCTAAATGATTTGGATAGCAAACCTGCGATTGGCATCAAAAAGATTTATATTGACTATACTTTTTTGGGGCTCTTTCATAAAATAATCTTAATCCACAACATAGATATACAATCTCCAAAACTCTATGTTAAAATTCAAAAGAACTCTAAAGTAAATCTGGAAAATTTAATTCTTCCAAAAAATAATGCCACTGCTAAGAAGGGAAAATCTGCCAATTCATCATTTGTTTTCACTTTGGATAAATTAAATATACAAAACGGTGCTATCTCCTTCAAAGATGAAAGAGAAAATAAAAACTTCAAATTAGATTTTGGTCCATACAACTTTGATGCACATGATATAAGCACTAAAACGAACAATATAAACTCATATACATTTAAAACATCTATCCAAAATCAAGCAAAACTCAAATTTGCAGGAGGTATGAGCATAGAGCCTCTAAAACTGTATGGTGAACTTACTATAGATAAACTCAAACTGCCATATCTCTACTCTTACATTTTACCAGATATGAAAGCCTCTCTTGAGTCTGGATTTTTGCATACAGATATCCCTTTTCAAATCGATTTTAAAAATGGATTTAACATAAAAATAAATAATGCAAAGACGAAATTAACACAAATAAACATAGAAGAAAAAAAGACAAAAGAGAGTTTGGTAAAACTTTCAACTCTGAGCATAGATGGGTTTAACCTCGCATATCCAAAGCAATTTGCCTCCATAAGCAGTATCAAACTCTCTGGTGTAAACATAAATGCTAAACTAAAAAAGGGTGGCACAACAAACCTTACAGATGCTTTTATACCAGAAACAGAAGGGAAGAAAAAAAGCAATCCAAAAACCAATAATCCTTGGAAATATTTGCTAAAAAATCTAGATATAACAAAGAGCAATATCGCATTTACAGACTACTCACAACCAAAAGAGATAATAACAAAACTGAAAAAAATAACTCTACATGTAGAAAATATAAGCTCAGATACAAGTCTGCCTATAAGCTACAATCTTGCAACTTCATTGAACAAAAATGCAAAGATAAGCTCAAAAGGAGAAGTACATCAAGCGCCAATATCATTGACTTCAAATCTAAAACTTACAAATCTATCTTCAAATGATTTTGTAGATTATCTTTCACCATATGTAAACTTTAAGATAAAAAATACAGATATAGATATGGATGCAAAGATAACAGCAAAACTAGATAAGAAACTCTATATCAATATAATTGCAAACAGTGATATCAAAAACCTAAGCATTGAGACACTTAAAAAACAAAAACTTTTAGAGTGGAAAGATTTAAGGATTACCGGCATAAGATACACAAATCAACCTAACTCTACAGAGATAAAAAGCATTAAGTTCATGCAGCCATATATAAAAATTGCGATTGCAAAAAATGGCTCGGCAAATTTTGCAAATCTCATAAAAAAGAAGCAGAAAAGCAAAAAAGAAACAGAGCAAAATAAGAGTAAAAAATCTCACCTAAAACTAAAGATTGGTCCTATGAAACTTGTAAATGGAGCTACTGATTATAGTGATTTTAGTCTCCCCTTTCCGTTTAAAACACATATTCATGATTTAAATGGAAATGTATCTACTCTAAATTTTAACTCTACCGTTCCATCCATCATGAAGCTTGAAGGGAAAATAGATAGGTACGGATATGCGCAGATAAGCGGTGTTCTCTTGCCGTTTAAAATCAAAAAAAGCGCAAACATAGATGTTCTTTTCAAAAATATAAATCTTAGCTCTCTAACTCCATACTCGGGTAAATTTCTAGGCTACAAAATCAAAAACGGAAAGCTCTCTATGGATTTGAATTATAAAATTTCAAACTCAAAACTAATAGGCTCAAATAAGATAAATATAGACACCCTCACTTTAGGAGAACAGGTCAAAAGTCCTGATGCGGTAAATCTACCTCTATCTCTAGCCATCGCTTTGCTTAAAGATTCAAATGGACAGATAGATATAGATCTGCCAGTTGCTGGTGACATGAACAATCCTGACTTTAGCTATGGGAGTGTTGTCTGGAGAGCTATTGGCAATATGATTACAGGCATCGTAACTGCACCTTTTAGATTTTTGGGCTCCATCTTGGGAATCAAAGGTGATGATTTAAAAGCTATAGACTTTGAAAAGGGTTCATATAAGATCATATCTACAGAACTTGAAAAATTGAATAATCTAAAAAAGATTTTGGATAAAAGACCTAGCATAAAGATAAAAATCAGTGGCGGATATGATAAGATTTATGACACTAAAGAGTTGCAAAAATTAAAATTTATAGCTACAATCAAATCAAAATTATCAAAAGCTAAAAAGAAAAAAAGTAAAGCAAAAGTAGATGCATATGGCATCGTACTAAAAAAACTATATACAAAACAGTTTTCTTTAGAACAATACAACAAACTAAAAAAAGTTTACACGACAATCACAAAAAATAAGAAAAAAGTTGAAAAATCAACACTAAACAGAACAGAATTTAACAAAAAGATGCAAAATGAGCTAATTCAAAATATCAAAGTAGAAGAGAAGGAGCTTATATCTTTGGCAAATCATAGAGCTAAAAATATACAAGATACTCTAGTGAAAAAATACAAAATCGACGCAACAAGAATCAAAATCACAAAACCGATACAGCAAAAAGCAAAAAGGGATAGATGGATAGAGACTAAACTTGAAATTGTGATTTAAAGAGTGATTATAAAGACTGCGCCACCGTTTCTGTTTTCGAAATTTATCGTGCCGTTAAAACTGTTTTTGATGATCATTTTGGACATATATAGACCAACTCCGGTGCCGAGGGCTTTAAACTTAGTGGTAAAGTATGGCTCAAATACTTTATCTTCTATCTCTTTTGGGATACCGCCAGCATTATCGATCACCCTTATAACGATGTGATTTGACTCTCTCTTCGCCTCTATATGGACTTTAGGATTTGAGATTTCTTTCTCTTTTATAGCGTCTTTAGCATTATTGAGTAGATTTATGAGAACTTGTTCGAGTCTTTTTTTGTCACCTTTTAGCCTTATATCTTCATCGCATCTACAACTCAACTCTATAGATCTATCGATAAGAGAGTCTTTGGATATCAAAACTATATCATTTATCTCTTGTTTGAGATTGAACTCTTCATTTGCAACCATTGGCTGAAAAAAGTCTCTAAAAACATCTATCGTAGAAGAGAGGTACTCTATATTTTTTTCCATTCTACCTAAAGTATCTATTAAATTTGAACTCTCCAATAGACCACTTTTTTGCAGTAGTATCAATTTACCAGCTGAGATACCCAGTGCATTGAGTGGTTGTTTCCATTGGTGTGCTATATTGCCTAGCATTTCACCCATAGATGCTAATTTGTTCTGATGCTCCACCAAAAGCAGTTGCTCTTGGTTTTTTTCTATCTCTTTTGCTATCTTTTGTTTATACTCTTGAAACAGAGCTTCACTTTTTTTGATAAATATATATAAAGAGAGAGACAAAACTATAGCCATAAATAAAAACACGATAATGATCTTGATTAGAGTAGTTTGAAAACCTGATTTTAACTTTTCTTCTTTGGTTTTTATCATTCTGGTGATGTCATCTAAATACTCCCCTGTTCCGATAGCCCACTTCCACTCTTTGACACCTCCGATGTAAGATATCTTTTCTGCAGGCTGATTGGTATCTGGATTTATAGTTGCTTCATATTTTAAAAATCCACCACCATTTTTTGCCTGGCTGATTACATCTTTAACTAAAAAATGCCCTTTTTTATCTTGAAGATTTATACGATTTTTCCCGATAAGTATCTTTTTTATATGCGTTAAAGTTGTTCCACTATAGTCATAGGTAAATACATAACCATTTGTGCCATATCTTATCATCTGTATTTCATTTAGAAGCTTTTTTTGTAGATTTTTATTGAAATCATCTACATATTCACCAGTTCCTATAAACCAATCCAAAGGCTTAAAGTACCTGTCATAACCTATCTTTTTATGAGTTACAACTTTATCATTTGGTTTTCGCCAATACCAAGTATAGTAGGTTGCGCCGTATTTTTTACAAATTTTTGCTGCATTTTTGACTACTTGATCGCCTTTTACATCTTTATAATTTGAAAAATCTTTCCCTTCAAACTGTGGTGCGATAGGCAGTAAGACATTTTTTAGATCCATGCTATATATAAAATAGTACCCCCTGCCATCATTGAATCTCATAGGTCTTATCGCATCTTTTATCATTTTGGCTATCTGTTTTTTGCTTTTTTCTCTGTTTTGATTATATATATTTAGTGCGATTTCATAAGCTTCATCAACTCTGTTTTTTAACTCTTTTTTTAAATTTATCTCAGCTAAAGATCTCTCATAATTTATATGTTTTATTAAAGTTAAAACTCTATTTTTTATCAAATTCTTTTTGGTTTGAAGTGAAGTTTTTCTCATATTTTGTAACTCTTTTTGTGTTTGAACTACAAAACTATTTATGACTATATAGAGTATAAGCAAAAAGAGCAGCGAAACAATGAAAATAGGAGTAATTTTTATAAATCTAAGCAGTTTCTCTTCATCTTTTAGCATCAATTTCCTTCAAAAAACTGAAATCTATCTTTTCCACTCTTTTTTGCCTCATACATAGCTATATCTGCATTTTGAATCAACTCTTCTTTGCTTTTATGCTTTTTAAGTGGAGAATAAAGATCTATACCTATAGAACAGCTAGCATTAACTATGATATCATCTGTTAGTTTAAATCCTTTTTTAAGTCTATTGAAAATTTCTTCGACTATCACTCTGCACTGCTCTACGCTCGATACACTCTCTAAAATCAATACAAATTCATCGCCACCAAATCTAGCAAGCGTATCTATCTTTCTTATAGCACTAGTCACTCTTTTTGAGATTTTTTTAAGTAAAATATCCCCGCAACGGTGTCCATACCTGTCATTTATACTCTTAAAATCATCTATATCTATAAATAAAAATGCAAACTCTTCTCTGCTTCTGTTGCTTCTTAGCATAGCCTGTTCTAGTCTATCATATAGTAAAATTCTATTGGGCAAACCTGTTAATATATCATAATTTGCCATTTTCTCAAGCTTAATCTCTCTTGTTTTTTCCTCTGTTCTATCTTTGATAATCTTTAAAAGTGAATATACCTTGCCATCCTCATCTTTTAATGGAACTGTTTCTACCTCTAGATATGACTTATTTCCATCTTTAATTTGAGCATGCCATTGAGTATCTCCTACACCAGTTTTGATAATGCGTCCTTTATTGCAAACTCTTTGTGGCGTATTGCATGGTTCTTTCAGTCCATATAAAACTTCATGACACTTTTCCCTTTTCGTATCATCAAGATGCAAACTATTTTTAAACGGACTGTTTGTTAGGAGAATATTATTTTCCAAATCTGTAATCATAATTTTATATGGAAACTTCTCGAAAATAATCTGAGTTAGCAGTTGCTCTTTTTTTAACTCTCTATCTCTGATGATATTTGCCGATGCCTTCAATAGTGTATCTAAAATTTTTGTAGCGGTTGCTGGTTTAAGTACAAAATCCGAAACTCCATACTTGATAGCATTCAAAAAAGTATCTATATTTGTGAAAACAGTATGTATCACGATGGCTACGCTTTTATCTATCGTTCTTATCTTATTTATCATACCAAACCCGTCAAGCTTAGGCAATCCAATGTCACTCATGACGATATCTACCCTGTTTTTAGTAAAAAGCTCATATCCCTCTTCGCCATCTTTAGCACGATAACACTTCTTAAAATATATATCCAAAAGCGAGCCCATCTCTTCAAGTTCACTTTCATTATCTTCAACGATCAAAATCGTTATCTCTTTTAGTAGTGAATAGCTCACTTTTGAACCTTAGAGACTATCATATACCTACCACCATATATATTTTTAATGATATCAAACGGTTTTAGTTTTTTTCTTAATCCAAATATAATATTTCTTACATTTTTTGAATTATAAACTTTTTCTGTCTCTCCCCACAAATAGTAAAAAATATCTTCACTTTTTATCGGTTTGTTGATGTTTTCTATAAGCAATCCAAAGAGTTTTGTTTCGCTTGGTGTTAAGCTGATAGGATCTTTGGTTCTAAAGAGCATATAATTTTTGGAATCCCAGCAAATATCACCATCTAAGCATATGTACTTATCTTTTTGTTTAAGTTTTTTAGTGCAAAGCTCCAAAGCATGTTGTAATTTTTTCGAATTTAAAGGCTTGATGATATAATCCAAAATCTCAAGCTTTATTGCTTTTAAAAGTTTTTCTTTGTCATCATATGCACTTATGATAACTACAAGAGTTTTTTCATTTAGTGCTTTTATTTGTGAGATTAGCTCAAAACCATCCGTAGTAGGCATTTTGATATCTGTAAAAACTATATCTATCCTGTTTTCTTTTAGAAGCTTCAAAGCACTCATCGCATCTGTCGCTCTATACACTTTTAGAAAAAGTATATCAAGATACTCATACATCTCCTCAAGAGAGCTTTTATCATCATCAACGATAAGTGCCGAATATGTTTGCAGTTTTCTCATTTTAACTTTCACTAAATAGTATTTAGAAGATTATATCTTAATAGTGTCCTGAAAGTGTCTTTTTTACAAACTTATTTAAAACTTTTTAACTTCTCTTTCACCTCTTGCACATGACCTTTTACTTTTACTTTACTCCAAATAGCCTCTATATCCCCTTTTGGATTGATCAAAAAGGTTGAACGGACTACACCCATATACTCTCTTCCATACATCTTTTTGAGTTGCCACACACTATAGCTTTGCAGAACTTCTTTCTCTTCATCGGCTAAAAGTGTGATTTTGAGATCTTTTTTTGCTATAAAATTTCTGTGTTTCTTAGGGCTATCTGGACTAACGCCTATGATAACAGCATCTAGCTCTTCAAATTCTTCAAATTCGGTTGTAAAATCACAAGCTTCAGTTGTGCATCCGGGAGTATTGTCTTTTGGATAAAAGTATAAAACTATCCATTTGCCCTTCAAATCTCTAAGACAAATCTCCACCTCATCTTGATTTGGCAAGCAAAACTCTGGTGCTTTTTGACCTACTTCTAACATATCTTTCCTTTTTTTCAATAGATTTTTTCAGAACCATTTCGTGAGACTCGTGAGCAACGGGAGGATTTGTCTCTAAGAAATGGTTCTGAAAAAATCTATCGAAATTATATCATCTTTATAGAATCTCCATAAATTATTTATAAAATTATCATATAATAAATTTTATCGAAGGAGAAAAAATTGAAAAAATTGATTTTAATACTAGGAGTTATCGTGTCAATATATGCAAAAACTGAAACAATCGTTCTGAGTGCGGGATGTTTTTGGGGTGTTGAAAAACATTTTGAACAACTGCCAGGAGTTATAGATGCAAAGTCAGGCTATGCCGGTGGAAACTACCCAAATCCAACTTATGACACAGTTCTGAAGTACAGAAACTACACGCCAAAAGGTTTGGTAAATTATACAGAATCAGTCAAGGTTACTTTTGATGATACAAAAATATCTGCAAGAGACATCATCAAAGAGTTTTGGGAACTACATGATCCAACTCAAGGTGAGAGACAAGGAAATGATGTTGGGAACAACTACAGAAGTGCGATATTTTATACAAATGAGGAACAAAAACGCATAGCTTTTGAAACCAAAGATGAGTATCAAAAACTACTTAACAAAGCCGGCTACGGAAAAATCACTACGCAGATCGAGCCATTGGATAAGTTTTATGATGCTGAGGATTACCATCAAAATTATCTACAAAAAAATCCAAACGGCTACTGTCCTAACCATGCAACTGGGGTAAAGTTTGAAAAAGAGAAAAAAGCTTTACACTTCATAGAGCCGCTTAAAGGAAAAGAGATCGTAGTCATAGATGCGCCATTTTGCCCATATTGCGAAAAATTTAAAAAAGATGTAACTTCGTCATACAGAGGAAGTTTGCCTCTTAGAAGTGTACAAAAAGAGCAACTCAAGGGTTTTAGTATATCTACAAATCTTGATGCAACGCCGACTATACTTTTCATACAAGACGGCAAAGAGCTTTTTGCTCATAGAGGGTATATGGATAAAAAAGAGTTTTACAAAGCATTAGGAAGTTTCAAACTTGGAGAAGATACAGAAGCTTATAGAGTTGCCTTTGCGCAGGGAACTGACGGAAGATTTTGCAAGCAGTATGATATATTTAAAGATACACCTGATGGGGTTTTTGTAGATAAACTCTCCGGAGATGTACTTTTTGATACAAGAGACAGATTTAACTCTCACTCAGGTTGGCTAAGTTTCTATAAAGCTGTGGATGGCTCAACGATAGAAAAAGAGGATAATAGTTATGGCATGCATAGAGTTGAAGTAATAGCCAAAAAAAGCGGGATCCACTTAGGCCATGTATTTAATGATGCTCCCGGAGGAAGGCAAAGATTTTGCATAAATGCAACTGTTTTGGATTTTGTACCTAGGGATAAGATACAAAATAATAAGTAAAAAATTGATATAATATGGCTCAGATTTTTTGTAATTGGAGGTTAAGATGAAAATTATTTGTCCACATTGCCAATCCATAAATAATGTTCCAAAAAAAGATGATTATATAAAGGCAAATTGCGGAAAGTGTAAAAAATCCCTGCTTGAAGCAAAGCCAATAGAGTTAACAAGCTCAAATATCGATAGAATCTTAGAGAATTCTGACATCCCTGTTGTGGTTGATTTTTGGGCTCCTTGGTGTGGACCTTGTAAGATGATGGCTCCAGTATTTGCTGAAGTTGCTATCGGATTTCCACTAAAAGCACTATTTGCAAAGGTCAATACTCAAGATGAACAGTTTCTAGGTAGTCGATTTAAGATAAGAAGCATACCAACTCTAGTAGTTTTCAAAAATGGCAAAGAGGTAGATAGAGTCTCAGGAGCTATGGATCCAGTATCATTAGAGAATTATGTTAGAAGATTTGTATAAGGAGTCAGGCAAAAACCTGACCCCATTACTCTAGAATTTATAATTTACATATAGTCTGTAGTTAGTAACTGGATTTGTATCAAAATCTACATTTTCGTAGTGAACTTTGACGCTTAATCCTTTTAATTTACCCATAAATGCGTAACTAGCAACTAAATCATATGCATTTAAATCTTTTGCTCCATTTACCGGTGAAGTTGAGCCTGTTATATAGTCAGTATATCTTCCTAAAACCATTATGTTTTTAGCGAATTTATACTTTAGATTTAAGCTTAGAGCATCTGTGTCTTTATTATAGTTTTCAAGCCCTATGATGTCTCCTGCGTATGCCCAGTTTGATGATATTCCTACACCTGAAAGCATACCTTTTTTATTGCTATCCATTACATAGCCTAGTGATGCCATCAAGCCTTTGTATTTTGTAGCGACTTTTAAGCCTAATAAATCTCCACTTCTAGTGTCATCTTTATCTACATTGCTTGTTCCGTATTGTACGCCTAAAAGAACAGGTAACCCTTTTAGAGGAAGCTTATACTCAGCTTGTGCTAGAGCCACTGATATGTCACCCATTGCTGCATTGGTTTTTGTAGTTGCATTTTTAAGTAGTAGATATTGCCCTGTTAATTTCAAACCTTTTACGCTTTGATTTTGCAACAATATAGTCCAAAGACCATCTCCCATCTTATAAGCGTATTTTTTGCCATACATAAAGACATTTTTATCAAAGTTTCCGATTCTTGTTTTGGCATTTCCCTCTAAAAAGTCTGTTCTAGTTAAGTATCTGTTTACATATCCTACAAAGATTCTTGTTTTTGCCACATCTTTTATGTTTGCAGTAACTCCTTGAAAGCTTTCATGAACTATTCTTGAACCATTGCCGGCTAGAAGTGGAGTTTTGATAAACTGCCTACCAACTTTTAGGGTTGTCTTACTTACCTGATACTTTAAGTAAGCCTCTTCCAAGACAGCTCCAGGGCCATACAAATCGCCTTTATAAAATGCTTTTTCAGCTGAATTTGCCCAAGGAGAGCTGCTTGCTTGAACTCTCATACCTAAACTAACTCCATAAAATGGTGCTGTTACATAGTTTAGCATAACACCTAAACTAACTATGCTCTCTTTGCTTGTAGTCTTATCAACATCATAAGCTACTGTTTTAAATTCACCATTAAATTTTCCATTTTTCAAAGCACTGCTTAGGGAGTCTGCTGAAAAAGCATTTACTCCCAAAGTTGCCAACAATAACGAACTTAGACACAATTTTGTAATCTTCATTTTATACTTCCTTTGTAAATTTGATTTTTTCTATACTTACTGGTATCGCTTGTCTGGCATTTGAACCACAAACAAAGTCTGTTGTGAGTGCTGTTGGTCTGCTTGGATCTAGTAAGCCGATTTTGTCATAAAAGACACCAGATCTACTAACAACACTGCCCTTCATCGCTTTACCATTTATCTCAAAACCCATAGCTTCACCACCTCGTCTGCCATCTCCTTGCTCAACTCCTATGGTTTGCGGATGTACGCCATGTCTTAGCCTTAAAAAGCCCTCCGTATGACCATCATTTGATGATACTTTGACATAATCCCCATGTTTGAGACCAAACTTTTCAGCAGTTTTTGGGTTTATATCTACATAAGTTGTGTATCTTATCTCTTTCAAAATTGCGCTTGCGTCATTTGGAGTTGCTATCACATTTGATTTAAAGGAGAAAGCAGTCAATGGAAACTTCTCTTTTGGATAAACCTTCTCAAAAGTCTCTCCACTTACCAATCTTTGCTTGTAGTATTTGATAGTACCACTATACCTTTTGCCAGTTATTGAGTTTCTCTTCATACCAACTGTTTCATTATAAACTTGTATAGGCTTTTTATATCTTC
>JALSKH010000017.1 GCA_026988975.1 Campylobacteraceae bacterium | reverse complement strand
TTGAGTCTTTTACCCAGCCCGGCAAGGCAACACAGGTAGGAGAAGTGACAAAAAAACAAAAAGAGATCTATGAGGCTTTGGGGGTGGAGGTTATTTCATAGGTATAATTGGACGGGAATGTAGGTTAACAAGGTTTGGTAGAGCTTTTAAAGCAAGTGGATATACTATGGTGGGAAGTGAAAAAACTATAGGTGGTGGTAAGAGTATGGAGGATAAACTTATATCTCTCCCTAGTACATTAAATATGTCTGTGGTTGGTGCCTCAACGATAGATGGTACATCTGGTCAAGGAAATGCTGGTACAACAGTTGCTACAAATAACTTTGGAGTATTTCTTGGTGGTCGCATCAGTGAAAATATAGGCACATTTGTAGAGATTGGATATGATGATGGTCCTCAAAGTTTTGCACTTGCAAATTTTGTGGTACCAATTACTTTTAAAGTAGGTGGTAATATTTTTGGAATAGAGCCATTTACAACTGATGGTCATACCGCAACGGCGAGTGAGCTTTTTGACAATGGTGGAAATACAGCATTTAGTCGTATAGGTGCTCGTGACCAATATGGCGCGAAGGGTTTAAGCTTTTATGTTTTTAATCCAAACTATTTCGTCAATTATACTGCTTGGTCAAACGGTAACAATAGCGATAGCAACATAAAACTTGCAAATTACTTTAGATTTGCTTATACTCCACAAGTCGGTCCTTGGGACATTGAAGTTGGTGTACAGTATATGACAGGAGACACAAATAGAGATCCTAGTACCGGAGCACATGATCGAAAAACGGATGCATATTCTATTGATTTTAATGTATTGGGTAACTTGGGTAAATATCCGCTTGACTTAGCCATTAGCTATGCTAGTGCTAAAAATGATCCAAACTCACTATTTACAACAAATAGTGATGGAAAAGCTGGAAAATCATTTGTTTTTGATACTAAATTAGGAGTAATACCTAAAACTTTAGTAGTACATGCAAAATATGCATATGATGACCATGTAGCTGATAGTAATGAGAAAATTAGCACTGAGACATTGGGTTTAAAATATTTTATTACTGAAAATGCCAATGTAGAGTTTAACTATGATTTTGTTGGAAAAGGAAATCCTGATACATATGGTCTTGCCTTTGAAGTTGCATTTTAATACATAATTTCTATAACTTCTTGAAAAATTTTCCCCCGAAAGGGGGATTTTATATCTTTAAAAAACAGTAAAAGAGGTTCTCAATGTTGAAAAAAATATTTGGCGCATCAGTGGCGCTTTTAGGTCTTATTTTGTTAAGTGGATGTGTAAAAGATCCTTCTCCTGCTGATAGCAGTTTTCATAAACTAGATGTTTATAAAACATATAATCACCCCGAAGTAGGTCAAAATGAAAAAATACACATAGCAAGTGAAAGTATTTCAAGGTGGACCCCTTTAGCTAAGTCTAGAAAGATAGCTATGCATAAAGCAGAAGCTTTTTGTGCAAAAACAAACACAAAGATGATTTTAATGAAAGAACATGTGGCAAATTTGCCATTTTTACTAAATCATTATCCAAGAGTCGAGCTAGGTTTTGTTTGTCATGATATGAATGAGAAAGTTGTGCATGCAAATAAAAATAGCGCACTCGTTCATTATGCAGCTCCTAAAACTACAGTTATAAAAGAAAAATATCAAAATTTACTGTTTCTTAAAAAGCTTTTAGATGATGGAACTTTAACTCAAAAAGAGTTTGATTTAGAGAAGAAAAAACTTCTACAAGAGAAATAAAAAATCTTAATATAAATCCAAGAAAAAATTCCCCTTAAAAAAAGGGTTTTTCTGCCTCTTTCAAAAATATAAATAACTTTAAATTAGAGATGTTCTTAATTAAGTATAAGACTTAAAAGGATATAATCACCTACTTTTATGTAGGAAAAATTTATGAAAAAATTTAAAAGAGGCGAGGTTTTGACTATCTCATTTTCTCACTTTGCTCATGATGTTTATAGTTCTTTTTTAGCTCCCATGTTACCACTTTTGATAAGTAAACTTGGCATCACACTCTCAGAAGCTGCATTTTTGGATATAGCTAGAAGATTGCCAGCACTTTTCAATCCTCTTTTTGGTCTCATGGCTGAGAGGCGAGGTGCTAAAGTTATAGTGATATTGATGCCATCCATCACGGCGATATGCATGAGTTTCTTAGGACTTGCTAGCTCTTATATCGTGGCTTTGATCTTGCTTTTTGTGGCGGGTTTAAGTGCGGCGTTATACCATATACCAAGTCCCGTTATGATAAAAGAGGCTTCAGGAGAGAGGACGGGAGTCGGTATGAGTTTTTTTATGGTGGGAGGTGAGAGTGCTAGGACGGTGGGTCCGCTTCTCATCACAGCTGGCATATCACTTTGGGGATTGGATGGAACTTATAGGCTTGTGCCGTTTGGACTTTTGGCTTCTGCTTTGCTCTTTTGGAAGCTTAGAAATTTCGAGATAAGATCCAGCTTTAGCAAAAAAAGAGAGAAGGGTGACGCGAAAAATTTCCTAAAAAAGTATGCACCATTTTTTAGTGTTATTGGCGGTTTTATGCTGTTTCAATCAGCCATGAAATCCGTACTTGTACTATATCTACCGGTATATCTCACGCAAAATGGCTCTACTCTTTGGCATGCCGGAGTTTCTTTGTCGGTTTTGCAGTTTTTTGCCGTTTTGGGAACTCTGTTTTCGGGTTCATACTCAGATAAGATAGGCAGATACAATATGCTTCTCATCTCATCTGTGATTTCATCTATTTTTATGGTTCTGTTTGTCTTTTATCATGGGGTTTTACTATTTCCACTTTTGGCTGTTATCGGATTTTTTATGTTTGCAACAGGACCGGTTTTGCTAGCAAGTGTGCAGGATTTAAACTCAGGAATGCCCACCTTTGCAAACAGTATCTATATGAGTGTAAACTTTGGAGTTGGCTCAGTAGTTGTCTATATCGTAGGAAAATTAGGAGACGGAGTTGGATTAAATGAAACCTATAAGATAGCAGCAGGTTTATCATTTTTTTGTATAATATTTGTATTTATTTTAAAAAGAGTTCAAAAGAAAGGTTAATATGTCTATAAAAATAGGAATTTTGACGATGTCAGATCGTGCAAGTGCGGGAGTTTATGAGGATCTCTCAGGAAAAGCAATCATAGATACTATGAATGAGTATTTAGTAAGTAAGTGGGAGAGTGTATATGCTGTGATTCCCGATGAGCAAGAGCTTGTAGAAGAGGCTTTGAAAGATATGGCTGATGAGCAAGAGTGTTGCCTCATAGTCACGACGGGTGGAACAGGACCAGCGAAGAGAGATATAACTCCCGAAGCTACTGAGGCAGTATGTGAAAAGATGATGCCCGGATTTGGTGAGCTTATGCGACAAGTAAGCCTGAAGTATGTGCCAACAGCTATACTCTCTCGCCAAACTGCAGGCATAAGAGGCAAAAGTTTGATCATAAATCTACCAGGAAAACCAAAGTCCATCAGAGAGTGTTTGGACGCCGTATTTCCAGCAGTTCCATACTGCATAGATTTGCTTGAAGGACCATACTTGGAGTGTAATGAAGAGGTGATAAAGCCATTTCGTCCAAAACAAAAATAGGAGAGTGTAATGATAAAAAAATGTCTGTTCCCTGCAGCGGGTTATGGAACTAGGTTTCTTCCGGCAACAAAAGCGATACCAAAAGAGATGTTGCCGATTCTCACAAAACCGCTACTGCAGTATGGGGTAGAGGAAGCTATAAGTGCCAAGATAGATACGATGGCGATAGTTACAGGTCGTGGAAAACGAGCTATCGAGGATCATTTTGATAGAAGTTATGAGTTAGAGCATCAGATAAAAGATACTTCTAAAGAGAATTTGATGAATGATATACGAAATATAGTGGATAATTGCACCTTTAGCTATACAAGACAAGCGAGGATGTTGGGTTTAGGGCATGCTATCTTGACTGGAAAAACTCTTATCGGAGATGCCCCTTTTGCAGTGATACTAGCTGACGATCTTTGTGTTGGTGAGAAAAAATCAGTTTTACAGCAGATGGTAGAAGTTTATGAAAGATATCCAGATCACTGTATAGTAGCAGTGGAAGAGATACCAAAGGAGCAGAGTCACAAATACGGCATAGTGGCTGGAGAGATTTTGGAAGATGACATATTAAAAGTAACGGATATGGTGGAGAAGCCAGAACCAAAGGATGCGCCATCAAATCTAGCCATCATAGGCAGGTATATACTTACTCCTGATATTTTTGATGTACTTCAAAAGACAAAACCAGGAAAAGGCGGAGAGATACAGATAACAGATGCACTGCTGAGTATGGCGAAAGAGGGTAGGGTGTTGGCATATAAATTTAGTGGAAAAAGATTTGATTGTGGAAGTGTAGATGGGTTTGTGGAGGCGACTAACTACTTTTATGAAAAGGATAGAGGGTGATTTTAGTAACAGGAGGTGCGGGATATATCGGAACGCACACGCTCATAGAGTTGGATAGTGCGGGATTTGAGTTTGTGGTATATGACAATCTCTCAAACTCTTCCAAAACAGCCCTAAAAAGAGTGGAGCAAATCATAAGCAAAAAAGTAGAGTTTGTAGAGGGCGATATAAGAGATAAAGATAGTTTAAGAGAAGTCTTTAAAAGCTATGATATAGACTCAGTTATACACTTTGCAGGACTCAAAGCTGTCGGAGAGTCTGTCGAAAAACCTCTGAAATATTATGATAACAATGTAGCAGGAACTATAAGGCTTTTAGAGGTTATGAGTGAGT
>JALSKH010000016.1 GCA_026988975.1 Campylobacteraceae bacterium | reverse complement strand
ATAGATATAAGCAAAGATGCAGATGCCGCAAAAGATTGTCAAAGACACGGCTGCAAAGGAGTTCCTGCACTTTTGATAGGCAGTAGGTGGATTTGCGGATTTGATAAAACCAAGATAAACAAAGAACTAGGAATTTCCTAGTTCTTTGTAACCTCTTTTGCAACTTTTTTTGAGTTTGCAACACAATCATTCAGCCCTACTCCATAGTAGGCATTTGAACTTAGATACAGTCCCTTGTGCTCTTTTACTTTTTTAAATAGTTCTTTCATTCTTTCTAGGTGCCCTACTCTGTAGTTAGGAATCCCCCTTTCCCATCTTTTTACATAAGTTACACTTGGCTTTTCATCTATCCCCATTGTCTCTTTTACGCCATTTATCGCTATATTTTTTAGCTCTTCGTCGCTTTTAAGAGCAAGATCAGGATTTCTCTGTCCGCCTATCATAACTCTCAGTGCTTTTTTACCTTCAAGTGCTCTATCTTCAAATATCGAACTATCCCATAAAACTCCCAAAATCTCTTTTTTAGCCGAACTAGTTGCAAGCAGACCAAAGCCATTAAGCTCATGAGAAAGTTCGTCATAACCCAAACCAACTACACTTATAGGTGAATACTCTATATCAGACAACATCTTTGAAAGCTCAATGTCCAAATCTTTCAAAAGTTGGGCACTTACATAGGCTGGTGTAGAGAGGACTAGCTTACCAAACTCCTCTTTTGTTCCTTGCGTATAGAGGGTATATCCGTCATCTGTTTGTTCGATTTTATCTATATCTATATCAGTTTTTATCTCTACATGTAGAGAGTTTGCTAGTGAATCTATAAAAGAGCTAACTCCCCCTTTAAAGCTCATGAGAACTCCTCCTGGACCTGCCTCTTTCTTCTTTTTCTTCATCATTCCCTTAAATAGTCCGCCATACTCTTTTTCGAGTTTTACAACAGCCGGAAAGGCAGAGTTGACAGAGATCTTATCTGGAGCTGAAGCAAATATACCAGCTACCATCGGATCCAAAAATGCATCTGTCATCTCGCGCCCTACCCTTCTATATCCAAAAGATTGCAGAGTCTCATCGCTATTATCTTTTTTGGCGGGCACAAATAGTTCACCAACAACTCGAAGTTTCCCAAGTGGAGAAAGAAGTGGAGTTTTTATAAAAGCGCTTAGGGACTCTGGCAGCTGATGAAGAGCATCTTTATATATAAATCTTACCCTTGCGCTGTCACTGCTTCTTAGCAGCAACTCTTCGCTACCACTTTGCTTGACAAGCTCTAAAGTATCAGGTTTATTTGATAAAAAGCCATTGCTTCCCTCTTCAAACAAAAACCCATCAACCTCTTTGGTCATCATCTTTCCACCAAGTTTTTTGTTTTTTTCAAATATTGTTATTTGTACATTTGGATTTTTTTGTTTTATGTAAAATGCGGTGGATAATCCACTGATTCCCCCGCCAATTATCGCTATTTTCATTTAACTGTCTCCTTTTTACTGAGCGAAGCCCAGCAAAAATTCCTATCACCTAAAGCACGAGCTAACGCTCTGTATATTTTCATTTAACTTTCCCTTTTATCTTCTCTAGCCATTCATTCAGTGTTTTTTCAAAACCTATATCTTGGCTTTTATAAAAAATCTCTTCTTTTTCTAAATATCTTTGCTCTACAAAACCACCAAAATCGTGAGGATATTTATATAGATTTGCTCCTGATTTTGTTAAATGTTTTGGTATCTTTAAATTCTTACTCTCTTTTAGATAGTTTTGTGCCTCATTTATAGCCTTGTAAGAGCTGTTTGATTTTGGAGATGAAGCTAAGTATATGACTGTTTGAGCCAATATAATTCTAGCTTCCGGAAAACCAATCTTACTAACACTTTGAAGACAACTGTTTGCCAAATTTAGTGCATTTGGGTTAGCATTTCCGATATCTTCACTAGAGAGTATAACCAATCTTCTTGCTATAAAATCCGCACTCTCCCCGCCATCTATAAGCCTTGCAAGATAGTATAGGCCTGCATCTACATCACTGCCTCGTATGCTTTTTATCAAGGCACTTGTTAGCTCATAATGAGTAGAGTTAGAACTAACACCATCTTTCAGTGCTTGAGGTCTCAAGGATTTTAGGGTTTGTAACTCTACATGTGAATCAATCTTCAAAGCATACTCCAAAAGATTTAACAAAGAACGAACATCACCGCTAGATGAACTTATGAGATACTCTTTTGCGTCACTGTTTATGCTAAAATCTATCTTTTTCATAACCCTATCTATCACTTTTTCCAAATCACTGTTTTCTAGTGGATAAAATTCAAAAAGCATTGAGCGAGATCTGATACCGCTGCTTAGCGTAAAGTATGGATTTTCTGTGCTAGCTCCAATGATAATGGCTTCTCTTTTTTCCATTGGCACCAAAAGTACCTCTTGCTGAGTTTTTAAGAGTCTATGCACCTCGTCTATAAAAATAAGTGGTTTTGAGAGTGAATTTTTATGATTTTTGAGTATCTTTCTAATCTCTTCAACTTTTAAATTCGTAGCATCCATCTCATAAAATGGTAGTTCCATGCGGGTCGAAACGATCTTCGCTAGAGTGGTTTTTCCCACGCCAGCTGGTCCAAAAAATATGCTATGGGATATCGCCCTCTTCTCTAAAAGTTTTCTAAATGGAGCATCTTTTGAGCAAAGATGCTCCTGACCACAAACCTCATCTATCTTTTGCGGTCTAAATTTTAGGGCTAAGTTATCCTTCAACTTCTTTCTTCTCTTTTTTGGAGTATGCTAGATAATCTCTTAGGGCATCGTACTCTGTATTTGTCAAAAATCTATGCTTTCCGGGCTTCAACATATCTAAGTCTATCTTTCCGTAGCTGACTCTTTTAAGCCCAACCACTTCACAATCAAAATATCCAAAAAACCTTCTAAGTTCCCTATTTTTACCCTCATTTATGGTTACTTTCAAAGTAGAGTAGGTGGGTGTATTTTTGATGACTCTATAGTTCAAAAAAGGTGCAAACTCCATAGATCTGACTCTACTCATCTCGTGTCCGCCCTTGCTTGCATCTTGAAGATACAGACCCTCTTTCATCGCTATCTCCATCTGTTGGGTTACTTTGCCTTTTATCTTCACATAGTAAACCCTCTCCAAATCTCCGTGCATCAAGGCAGAAACTATATCTGCGGCATCACTAAGCAGTATCAACCCCTCACTCGTAAAATCCAGTCGCCCGACACTCATAAAATGTGAAAAATGAGACGGAAGCGTATCGTAGATAGTTTTTCTTCCCCTATCATCTTTCTTACTTACTAACTCGCCTTTTTGTTTATTATATACAATAACTGTGTATTTTGTTTTTTTATATAGAGTTCTATCTTTTATCTTTATCTTGTTCGCATAAGTCACTTTTGTTGAGAGGTCTGTCACAACTTCTCCATCAACACTTACCAATCCATCTTGTATAAGCTTATCAGCCTCTCTTCTTGAGTGTCTCGTGTTGTGAGAAATCATCTTGTTTAGTCTAGTTGGTTCCACTATTTTATACCCGCCTCTATAAGATCGTGTATATGCAATACACCTTTTACTCTTCTATTTTCATCTACTATCGCGATAAGTTGTATCTTAAACTGCTCTATAAGAGTAAGAGCATCACTTGCTAGAAGCGAATCTCCCTCTAAAACTTTTGGATCTTTTGTTGCATACTCTATGGCTTTAGAGTTCATAGAGAAGTCATCGCGAATGACGGCTCTTCTAAGATCTCCATCACTCAATATCGCTAAAAGCTCGCCTTGATTTCCCTCTATAAGGACATTTCCAAGCATCCCCTCACTCATAGTTACTACCGCCTCTTTTAGAGTCGTTTGCTCATTTATGAGTGGCAGATTTTTTGTGTGCATTAAATCCTTAACCTTTACAAAGAGTCTCTTTCCTAGACTTCCTCCGGGATGAAATGATGCAAAATCCTCTTTTTTAAAGTTTTTCTTTTTCATAAGGCAAACTGAAAGTGCATCTCCCATGGCTAGAGTCAAAGTCGTAGAAGTTGTAGGAGCAGCATCAAGCGGACAAGCCTCCTTAGAGACATTTATAGGCAAAAATATATCGCCATATCTCCCTAAAGATGAGTTTTTATCTCTTGCCATTGCAATGAGTGGTATATCAAATCTTTTTATATGAGGGAGTATCTTTATAAGCTCCTCGCTCTCTCCACTAAAACTGATAGCAAGAACCGCATCATCTTTGCCTATCATACCAAGATCTCCATGAAGCGCCTCAGTAGGATGTATAAAAAAGCTGCTGGTTCCTGTACTTGCCATCGTAGCTGCTATTTTAGCACCTATCAAGCCACTTTTCCCGACTCCTGTGATGATTAGCTTACCTCTTATATTTGCTATCAGTTCGACTGCTCTGCTCATCTCTTCATCTATCTTATCAACTGCATCAAGCAACTCTTTTGCTTCGAGCCTCAATACACCTTTTGCTATCTCTTTAAAATCCATCATTCACCCTTACATCATAAATATTGTTGGAACTATTGTTGGGTATTTTTTCATTCTTCTATATATGTGCTTTCTAAGTACTTGCCTTAGCTCATTTTCCAACGCTTTTTTATTTTGAAATAGCTCTTTTTTCGCATTGATAGTAAATTGATCTATCACACCTTCCATCTCAGTAGAAAATCTTCTATCATCTTTGTCTGAAACAAGACCATAGCTCACCACCCTCGGCTTGCTCACTAGTTTTTGCTCATTTACATTTACTTGAGCCACCACCATCACAAGTCCAGCGTCAGCCATCCTTTGTCTGTCTATCACGACATCATTCGCGATTTTCTCATTTGCTTGATTGTCAACAAAAACTTTTCCTGTTTTTACTGATTTCACTTTTTTCATATACTTTGAGCAAACTTCAATCTGATCTCCATCACTCATGAGAACTATATTTTTTGGATTTACACCACATTTTATCGCAGTCTCTTTGTGTCTGGCTATGTGATTAAACTCTCCATGAACCGGTAGGAAAAATTTTGGTTTTACAAGTCTAAGGATCAGTTTTTGCTCCTCTTGAGCTGCGTGACCACTTACATGTATCTCACTAAAATCCTGATACGCAACACTCGCGCCGCTTTTTATCAAAAAGTTCAAAACCTTAGATACGCTTCCCTCATTTCCTGGGATAGCTTTTGCCGATATGATGATTTGGTCGCTTGTTTTTATCTTTATATGCCTATGCTCATCAGTTGCCATCCTATAAAGCGCCGCCATAGTCTCGCCTTGGCTTCCTGTTGTGACTATAAGCACCTCTTTGTCATTGTGTTTGTTTACTTCATGAGGGTCTATAAATATACTTTTATCCAAATCTATATAGCCTAGATCAATCGCAGTAAAGAGGTTTCTCTCCATGGATCTGCCTATGACGCATACTTTTCTATTGTATTTGAGTCCATAACTTATGGCTTGATAAACTCTATGTATATTTGACGAGAAAGTTGACATGATCACCCTACCCTTTGATTTTGAGAAGATATAATCAAATGTCCTTCCAACCGTACTTTCGCTTCTAGTAATCCCCTCTTTATGCGAGTTTGTACTGTCGCTAAGAAGACAAAGTACCCCTTTTTCACCATACTCTGCAAATCTGTTAAGATCTGTAACATAGCCATCTATAGGTGTGTGATCAATTTTAAAATCACCTGTATGTATGATAGTCCCGGCAGCTGTTGTTATAGCTAATGATGAGGCATCTATGATGGAGTGAGTTATATGCATCCACTCAACTTTAATATCACCTATCTGATAGACTTTGCGTTTGTGGACTGGTCTAAAAAACTTTCTAAACTGTTTTAAGCCATGCTCTTCAAATTTATTTGACAACATTCCAAGTGGAAGCGGGGTTGCATATATAGGAAACTGCATCTCTTTAAACAGATATGCGACTGCACCGATGTGATCCTCATGAGCGTGAGTGATGACGATAGCTTTTATCTTTTTTTTAATCTGTCTAAGATATGTAAAATCAGGAATGAGAATATCAACTCCGTGCATGTCATCTGTTGGAAAGCTCATGCCCACATCTACGATGATTGCACTCGTATCTGTTTCGATTACGGTGATATTTCCACCTATCTCTCCCAATCCTCCAAGAGGTGTGATTCTTACTTTTGCATTGCCATTTTGACCTATGTTGCTAAATCTCTCAAGCCTATCTTTGTGTATCTTATGATTTGCTTCGATGGCTAACTGCATATCTTTTTGCCATTTTTCATTTCCATCTATGACACTTGGCTGATTTTTTGCACTTTTTCTTTTTCTATTTTGTCTATTTGGATTAGGTTTTTTCGGTTGTCTCTGTGCATTTTGAGAATTCTTAGCACCATTTTGTACTTTTTGTTTTGTCGGTTTTGTTACAGTACCGTCTGTTTTGTTTTGTTCCATTTTTCTACCTTAATTTTTTATAAAAATTAAGATGATTTGCGACGCTTATCTCATGAGGTCTTGTAGTCATTGTCAAACTACTGTCTAACAATAATTTTTTTGCAAGCTCTTTATCGAAAATTCCAGATATATTTTTTACCCATGTTTTTCTTGGGCTAGAATATGATATTTTTAGATATTTTTTAAATCCATAAAAATCCTGAACAGTTTCAAACAGGGCATTTTCACCCTGTGTAAAATCTCTTTTTTTTACAATTTTCAATATAGACGAAGTAACTTTTGGTGCTGGTTCAAACGAATCTGAAGGCACATCAAAAAGCAACTCTACATCTGCTATACTTTGAGAGAGTATCGACAAAGAGCTAAACTCTTTAGTTTTAAAAGGAGCAGCAAACTTTTGAGCCACCTCTTTTTGAACCATAACAAGCAAGGAGTTGCAATTTACATCTTCTAGCGCATACAGTATGATTTTTGTCGCTATATAATATGGCAGATTTGCCACCAAATCATAAGTCTCTTCTTCTAAAGAGCCCTTTTTATAGCACTCCAAAATATCATTTTGCTCTAGTTGAAATCTCCCGTCCTCTATCTCTTTGAAAAATTTTTCTCTCAAATAAACGCATAAGTCTCTATCGACCTCATAAGCTTTTAAGGGCTTTACTCTTAAAAGCATTTGCGTCAAATCACCTAAGCCAGGTCCAATTTCAACAAGTTTGAAATCTGTATTGGACATCGATTGGATGATTTTATTCAGTATGGTAGTATCTTTTAGAAAGTTTTGACCAAATCTTTTCTTAGCCTCTATTTCGGTCACTTATCGCTCACCTTTAATTTTGAGCCTATTTTACCTTTTAAATACTTTATTTACCATAAAGTGCTAAAATTGTGTCATGAAAACTTATAAAAGCATAGATTCACCCGTTGGCAACCTCTACATTGTTACCACAAATTCTCATCTAGTCGGTCTAGTACCCAAAAGAAGCTGGGGCAATTTAAAAAAGAGATTTGGCTCAGTAGAAGAGGGGAGCAATGATATCATCATTGAAACTCAAAATCAATTAGATAGCTATTTTAAAGGTCTTTTGAAAGAGTTTAACTTGCCTATTTTGCTAGAAGGAACACCGTTTCAAAAAAAGGCATGGAATGCCCTTTTGGATATCCCATATGGGGAGACGATTTGCTATATGCAACAAGCCAAAAACATTAAAAACCCAAAGGCTATTAGGGCAATAGGTGGTGCAAATGGAGCAAATCCTATATCTATAATCGTTCCTTGCCATAGAGTCATAGGAAAATCCGGAAAACTGACAGGTTATGCCAGTGGACTGGAAATAAAAAAATATCTTCTTAAGCTCGAATCTCAATAAGCTGATTTTTCTCTTATTTTAGATAAAATTTTATAACTGACCTTACGCACTATAAACACACCTAGGCAGAATGAGAAAGCATCATATGCGAGGCAGTTTGCTTTTAGCGTAGCCATAGCTACGGTAGAAGTGAATTAACGAAGCAGATGGTGCTTTATCATTCTGTCCTACGGATGATAAAATTTGCACTTTATTACGGCGTCAGTAAAGCTTCATCGTAGAATAACTACGATTTTGCTATACTTCCTTGTACTAAAATGCAACTTTTATCACCTAGGTATGTTTATAGTGCGTAAGGTCAGTTACCAGGAGAAGAAAATGGAATATTTTGCAAAGAGAATCATACCTTGCCTTGATGTCAAAGATGGCAGAGTTGTAAAAGGCGTAAATTTTGTTGGGCTCAAAGATGCTGGAGATCCTGTTGAAGTTGCTAAAAGATACAACCAAGAGGGTGCTGACGAGATCACATTTTTGGACATTACCGCTAGTCATGAAAAAAGAGATACTATAGTAGATATCGTTGAAAGAGTTGCCAAGGAGATTTTTATACCGCTTACAGTTGGTGGTGGAATAAGAACACTAGATGATATATATAACCTTTTGCAGGTTGGTTGTGATAAGATCAGCATAAACTCACACGCTATAAAAAATCCAGACTTTATAGATGAGGCTTCAAAAAGATTTGGTTCCCAATGCATAGTTGTAGCGATTGATGCAAAGAGAAGAGGGGAGTCTTGGAATGTGTTTATAAATGGCGGAAGAATTGATACTGGACTTGATGTTTTAAAATGGGCAAGAGAGGTTCAAGACAGAGGTGCAGGAGAGATACTTTTAACTTCAATGGATTGCGATGGTGTAAAAAATGGATACGATTTAGAGGTTACTTCAAAAATGAGTAAAATTTTAGATATACCAGTCATAGCAAGTGGAGGGGCAGGAACGATGGAGCATATACGAGACGCATTTTTATCTGGAGCTGATGCTGCACTTGCGGCTTCGATTTTTCACTATAAAGAGATAGAAATCATGAAACTAAAAGAGTATCTAAAAGAAGAGGGGATAGCAGTAAGAGTATGATTATTTTAAGTGCGGGAGATATAGAGACATTTGATTTTGCAACTCCAATAGGAATCGGGCTCATCAACAGCAGTATAAATCTTACAAAATTGGTTCTTCAAAAAAAACCTGATTCTATGTTATTTGTAGGCACAGCAGGAAGTTATGGAAAATTAAAACCCTTTGAAATCATATATGCAAAGAGTGCTACAAATATAGAAACTGGATATTTTGATGATAACTGTTATACGCCTATAGATAACAAAATATCATCAGTTTGTGATATTGTTTCATGTGAAACTACTAACGATAAATTTGCATTAGTAAATTCCAGTAACTATATAACTACTAACAAAGAGATATCTAACAAATTTTTAAAAAATGGGATTAGTGCTGAAAATATGGAGTTTTACTCTATACTAACAGTTGCTAATAAGTTTGATATTCCAGCTTATGGGGTATTTATTATAACTAACTATTGCGATGAGTTTGCACACCGTGACTTCATTAAAAATCATAAATTAGCAAAAGAAAAACTAACACTACATGTAGGTAACAGATGAGCAAATCTAGTATATTGGATTACACAAAAGATGAGTTGTCAAAAATAATTAAACCCTCTTTTAGAGCAAAACAGTTATATGAATGGGTATATAAAAAGTATGTAAATTCATTTGATGAAATGAAAAATTTACCCTTAGAGTTAAGAGAAGAGTTAAAAAACAACTACAATCTAATTCCGCTCAAAAGTGCTTATATAGAGAAAAGCAAAGATGGAAGCAAGAAATATCTCTTTATGTTAGAAGATGGAAAAACTGTAGAATCAGTTTTGCTCCCTATGAAAAAAGAGAAATATGATGACGATGGCAATCTAATCCATCAAACCCGATATACTATATGCATATCATCACAGGTTGGATGCAAAATCGGATGTTCATTTTGCCTAACCGGAAAGAGTGGATTTCTCAGAAATCTGACTCCTGGAGAGATTACATCACAAGTTTTAATGATAAAGAAAGACAACAACATAGCCGAAAATAGACGAGTAAATATTGTTTTTATGGGCATGGGCGAACCGCTTGACAACTTAGAAAATGTCAAAAAAGCTGTAGAAATATTTTCAGATCCTCTAGGTCTTGCCATAAGTCCAAGAAGACAAACCATATCAACAAGTGGTTTAAGTTCGCAAATAAAAAAACTAGGAGAGATGAATTTGGGGGTTTTGCTAGCTATATCTCTCCACGCAGTTGATGATGAACTACGAGAGCAGTTGATGCCCATAAATAAAGCATACAATATAGAGTCGATAATAAACGCGGTAAAAGAGTTTCCAGTTGATGCAAGAAAAAGAGTAATGTTCGAATACCTAGTAATTAAGGATCTAAATGATGACATAAAAAGCGCAAAAAAACTAGTAAAACTCCTTCATGGAATAAAAGCAAAAGTAAATTTAATCTTCTTTAATCCACATGAGGGCAGTGAATACAAAAGACCAGAAGTAAAGGATGTTTTAGGATTTCAAGACTACCTTATAAAACACGGTGTGCTTTGCACGATAAGGGAGTCAAAAGGTCTAGATATAAGCGCTGCCTGCGGACAGCTAAAAGATAGAAAAGGCAAATAAACAGATGAGCATAGTAGATATAGGTGAAGCAATCTTTTTGGTAGTGATAGTCATAGCATCAATAGGTGGCATGGTAAAAGTTTTATTTTTTGACAAATAATGCAATAGACTTATTGTGATACAAGAGTATAGAAAATACTTTCGTATAACAATAAGTCTATTTGATTTCCTACTGCGCTACCCAAGTTTTGCTAACAATCTTCTCATCGCCCACATATATCTCCCCGCGAAAATTATCACCTTTTTTAAAAGTTCCTACACCTTTTGGGGTTCCACTCATGACTATATCTCCATCATTTAGCGTACAAAAAGATAAAATCTCCTCTAAAATCACAGAAGGTGCATAAATCATCAACTCCACACCACCAAATTGAATTAGAGAATCATTTATATATAATTTTAGATTCAATCTATTTATATCATCTTGATCGATTTCAACAAATTCGCTAAAAACACCTGCTCCATCAAAAGCTTTTGCTCTCTCCCAAGGCAATCCTTTTTTCTTTAACTCACTCTGCAAACTTCTGTCTGTTAAGTCCAAGCCAAATCCAACAGCATTAATTTTTGCATCTTTAATCAAAAAAGATATCTCACCCTCATAGTGAAGTTCTTTTTCCTTTGTCGAGAGCTCATCAGAAATAGCACTGTTTGGTTTCATAAAAAGCACCATAGAGCTTGGCATCTCATTTCCTAACTCTTTTATATGCTCAACATAATTTCTACCAACACAAACAACTTTGTTAGGATATATCTTTTCACCACAACTAAGAACAAAATTCATCACACTTCTCCTTAAAACACATATTACTTTTGATATTGTACTCTTTACCTCTAAATGTAAAACTTAAAAAATTCGCATGCAACATCAATCTATCTGCTCCACTAAGAGCACACCTCTCCTGTAGCTCCATTTTTTTGTTTAAAAATTTATCTACATGTAGTTCATCAAGACCGTATATCGGATCTCCAACTATTCTATGTTTCACATGAAACAAATGTGCCCTAATTTGATGAGTTCTTCCCGTTAAAGGAGAAGCTTTTAGCAGTGTCATATCTTTTGAATTATAATATTTAATAGGGGTTATCACAGTTTGAGCATAAAAGCCATCATCACAAACAAAAGATTTTATCTTTATAAAAGAGGAGGGGAGATTAGACTTTAACTTTGCATCAATAGTAAAGGAAGTAGAAATTTCACCCTCTACTAAAGCCAAATACTCCTTTTTTATAGCTCTGCTTTCAAAAAGTTTTTTCAGTTCTGTCTCAACAATTTTCTCTTTTGAGACCAAGACTAAACCGCTCGTCTCTTTATCGATTCTATGTACCACATTTGCATCCATGCCAAATAATGCTTTTATATCATCATTCAGACTATACTCATCACTTAACTTATTTGGATGAACCAAAACTCCACTAGGCTTGTCAAAAACTGCAAATAAATCATTTTCAAATACAGGCTTTAACCCACTAGCTTTTGGCTCAAAGAGAATTACTTCAATCTCGCCGCTTATAAAAGAATTTTTGGATTCCAAAGTTTTACCATCAACCAAAACTCTTTTTCTATCTATCCATTTTTGAGCTTGCCTCATGTCACAACTATAATAATCCATCAAAAATCTGTAAGCTTTTGTCTTTTCGGAAAGCAAACTTTTTTTTCTAATATATGCCACTAGATTTAACCTTTTTTAACACTCTTTTAGATAAAATAATAGTATATATAGTAACACAAGGATGCAAAATTATGGTTGAAAGATATGCCAGAGATGTGATGAAAGAAAAATGGAGCATACAAGCAAAATACGATGCTTGGCTAAAAGTTGAAAAAGCAGTTGTAAAAGGGTGGAACAAACTAGGTTTTGTTCCGGATAGCGACTGTGAAAATATTATCGAAAAAGCCGCTTTTAATGTAGACAGGATAGACGAGATAGAACAAAAAACCAAACATGATGTCATAGCATTTTTAACAAGTGTTTCTGAGAGCCTAGGAGAGGAGAGTAGGTGGGTGCATTATGGGATGACAAGCTCAGACTGCATAGACACAGCCGTAGCACTACAGATGAAAGAGTCACTCGAACTTATAATCGACGGTGTCAAAAATCTAATGTCAGCACTGCAGAAGAGAGCAGAAGAACACAAAATGACACTTATGGTAGGTAGAAGCCACGGCATACATGGAGAACCTATAACTTTTGGATTGGTTCTTGCTATCTGGCACGACGAGATACGAAGAAATCTTGAAAACCTACAACAAGCTCTAAAGGTCATCAGCGTTGGTCAAATAAGTGGAGCTATGGGAAATATGGCACACTCTCCGATGGGGTTAGAAGAGATAGTATGCAAAGAGTTGGATTTAGAGCCAGCTCCAGTATCAAATCAAGTAATTCAAAGAGATAGATATGCAAATCTAATGAATGCTTTAGCACTTCTTGCATCAAGTTGCGAAAAGATAGCCGTAGCCATAAGACACTACCAAAGAACAGAAGTTTATGAAGCAGAGGAGTTTTTTAGTGAGGGTCAAAAAGGAAGCTCTGCTATGCCTCACAAAAGAAACCCAGTTTTGAGTGAAAATGTTACTGGACTTTGCAGGATGATTAGAAGTTACGCTGCACCATCTATGGAAAATGTAGCGCTTTGGCACGAGAGAGACATCAGCCATAGTTCAGTCGAAAGATTTACGCTTCCTGATGGATTTATCACTACGGATTTTATGCTCAATAGACTTACAGGCATCATAGAAAAACTACTAGTGTATCCACAAAATATGATGAAAAATCTCAACTTAACTGGGGGGCTTGTGTTTTCCCAAAGAGTACTGCTAGAACTACCCGCAAAAGGTGTCAGCAGAGAAGATGCCTACAAGATAGTACAGAGAAACGCTATGAAAGTCTGGAAGGATTTGCAGGTTGGTAAAAAAGCTATCAATGAAGTAGGAGAGAGCCTCTTTTTGGAGAATCTTCTAAATGATGCTGACTTAAGAGAAAAACTGAGTGAAGACGAGATAAGAGCTTGTTTTGATTATAGTTACTACACTAAAAATGTTGACAATATCTTCAAAAGAGTGTTTGAAAAAGGTGGTACCAATTAGATGCTAACAGTACAAAAAAGAAATGGTAGAATTGAGCCATTAGATATATCAAAAATACAAAAATATACAAGTTGCGCTATCGAGGGACTTGAAAATGTAAGTCAAAGTGAACTAGAAGTTGATGCAAAGATACAATTTAGAGATAAAATAACAACCGAAGAGATACAAAAAACTCTCATCAAAACCGCTGTTGACAAGATCGACATAGATAGACCAAATTGGACATTTGTAGCTGCTAGACTCTTTTTGTATGATCTCTATCACAAAGTAAATAAATTTACAGGATACTGCCATCTAAAAGACTATTTTGAAAGAGGAGAGAAGAAGGGAAGAATCCTTCTTGGACTAAAAGAGAAGTATGACCTTGATGATCTAAATGCATATATAAAGCCTGAGAGAGATTTGCAATTTACCTATCTAGGAGTAAAAACTCTACATGATAGGTATCTGATAAAAAATTCACAAGGCGTACCGATAGAGTTGCCTCAACATATGTTCATGGCGATAGCTATGTTTCTTGCTCAAAATGAGCTAAACTCACAAGATTGGGCAAAGAAGTTTTATGATTTGATATCAAAATTTGAAGTAATGCTCGCAACCCCCACACTATCAAATGCAAGAACGCCCAGACATCAACTTAGCTCTTGTTATATAGGCAGTACACCAGACAATATAGAGGGAATATTTGACTCATATAAAGAGATGGCACTTCTTAGTAAGTTTGGCGGGGGAATTGGCTGGGATTGGAATCTAGTTCGATCAATGGGTGGCATGATAGATGGTCATAAAAATGCAGCAGGAGGCATTATACCATTTCTTAAAATCACAAATGACATAGCTATAGCAGTTGATCAGCTCGGCACTAGAAAGGGTGCGATTGCGGTATATCTTGAACCGTGGCATATGGACATATCTGACTTTTTAGATCTAAAGAAAAACTCTGGAGAGGAGAGAAGAAGAGCTCATGATCTCTTTCCTGCACTTTGGATAAATGACCTATTTATGAAAAGAGTCCAAGAGGACGGCATCTGGACACTATTTGACCCCGCAGAGGTTACGGACTTGCCAAACTTATATGGTGAAAAGTTTGAAGAGAGATACTTAGAGTATGAAAAAGATGAAGTTACTTCAAAAGAGCATATAAAAGCGAAAGAGTTATGGAAAAAGATACTGCTAAGCTATTTTGAAAGTGGAAGCCCTTTTTTATGCTTCAAAGACAATGCAAACAGAGTAAATCCAAATGACCACAGTGGTCTCATCAGGAGTTCAAATCTATGCACAGAGATATTTCAAAATACTGCACCAAATCACTACAAGATAAAAGTATCTTACGAAGATGGAAGTTATGACTCTTTTGAAGAGACTCAAAAAGTCATAGTAAATGGCAATATAGAGAAAGAGGCAAAGAAGATAACTGCACTTGACAGCATAGATGACAAAAAAGTGTTTATCGTAGAAAAAGAGATGGTTGAGGGCAAAACTGCTGTTTGCAACCTTGCAAGCGTAAATCTCTCTAAAATCAACACAAAAGAGGATATAGAGAGAGTGGTTCCTACCGCTTTAAGAATGTTAGATAATGTGATAGACTTGAACTTTTATCCTCATGCCAAAGTAAAACACACAAATCTGCTCTCAAGATCAGTGGGACTAGGCGTCATGGGTGAAGCTCAAATGTTAGCAGAAAATGGCATAGAGTGGGGAAGTTATGAGCATTTTAGCAAGATAGATGAAGTGATGGAAGCCATAAGCTACAATGTCATAAAATCATCATCAAATTTAGCAATTGAGAAAGGCTCATATCCAGATTTTGAAGGATCTAAATGGAGCAGAGGAGTTTTCCCAATAGATAGCGCAAATGAAGAGGCAAAAAAACTAGTTGACAGAGGTGGACTCTTCGGACAACTGTACGATTGGGAAGAGTTAAGAGAAAAAGTAAAGAAAAACGGAATGAGAAATGGCTACCTAATGGCGATAGCACCAACAAGCTCCATATCTATACTCGTAGGAACTACCCAAACGATAGAACCAGTATATAAGAGAAAATGGTATGAAGAAAACCTCTCGGGAATGATACCTGTCGTAGTACCAAAACTTAGCCCAGAGACATGGAACTTTTATACTCCAGCATATGAACTAGACCAAAGAGTTTTGATAAAAGCAGGAGCTATCAGACAAAAATGGATAGACCAAGGTCAAAGCTTAAATATCTTTTTAACGCTAGACAAGGCGAGTGGTAAATACTTAAATGATATATACATGTTAGCATGGAAACTAGGTATAAAATCAACTTATTATCTCAGAAGTCAATCTCCAGAAAGCAAAATAGATGTAGATGTAGTTGATCGCAGCATTGAGTGTGAAGGATGTCAGTAATATAAAATAATAAATTAATTATATTTTTTAAGTTTAATATTTAAAATACCAACCAAATAGCTCTAATTTAGGGAGATAAATGATTAAGTTTTAACTCCCTAAAACAATACTTTCCTACTTGTGACAAAAAAATAGCACTATAATCTTTAAGTTTAATCTTAACATCTGTGGTATATAATTTCTCTCATATCACACACTAGGAAAATCATGCTAGAGACAGTCTTAAAAAGAGATGGAACTACAGAAGAATTTCAAGCTTTCAAAATCCAGGATGCTATCAAAAAAGCTTTCAAAAGTGAAGGCGTGACATACGATGAAAGCGTCTATAACTCCCTGATTGCAAAGATAGAGAAAAAAAGAGTAGCAGCAGTCGAAGATATCCAAGATATGATAGAGCTTGAACTCTACAAAGCCAGATACTTTGATGTTATGCGTTCATTCATGATATACCGACATACGCATAAGATGCAAAGAGAGCATGTTGCAGGACTAAATGAAGACACTACTTTTGTAAACTCAACTCAAACCATAGAAGAGTATATAAACAAAAGTGACTGGCGCATAAAAGCAAACTCAAACACGGGCTACTCAAATGCCGGTCTAGTAAACAACACAGCAGGCAAGATAATAGCAAACTATTGGCTAGACAAAATCTACTCAAAAGAGGAGGGTTTTGCACACAGAAATGGAGATTATCACATACATGATTTAGACTGTCTTACTGCATATTGTGCGGGATGGAGTCTGAGGGCTCTCTTAAATGAAGGCTTCAACGGAGTCAGAGGAAGAGTTGAATCTCGTCCGCCAAAACACTTCAGAGAAGCACTTGGACAGATGGCAAATTTTCTAGGCATATTGCAGAGTGAGTGGGCAGGTGCTCAGGCATTTAGTTCATTTGACACCTATTTAGCACCATATGTTTTTAAAGACAAACTTCCCTATGATGAGATAAAAAAAGCGATAGTAAGCTTTGTTTACAACTTAAATGTACCAGCTAGATGGGGTCAAAGTCCATTTACAAATATCACGATAGATTGGACAGTGCCTAGTGATTTAGAAAACCAAACTCCTACATGTAGAGATATACATCTTTTTAAAAACTATCAAGATGAAGAGCTGGAAATAGAAGCAAAAGAAAGAGGCGTGGATGGGCTTGAAAACTTGACTTACAAAAACTTTCAAAAAGAGATGAACCTCATAAACAGAGCCTTTTATGAAGTGATGACAGAGGGAGATAAAACAGGGCAACCTTTTACATTTCCTATCCCCACAGTTAATATTACCGAGGATTTTGACTGGTATGGCGAGAACACTGACATTCTCTTTGAAAATACAGCAAAAATCGGCTCATCATACTTCCAGAATTTTATAGGAAGTCAGTACATGCGAGATGAATTTGGCAACTTAGTAGAAAATCCAAAAGCATACAAACCAGGCAATGTCAGAAGTATGTGCTGCAGATTGCAACTAGACTTAAGAGAGCTTCTCAAAAGAGGTGGTGGACTCTTTGGAAGTGCTGAGATGACAGGTAGCATCGGAGTAGTAACACTAAATATGGCTAGGGCTGGATACCTTCACAAAGGGGATAAAGAGGCGCTATTTGAAAAAATAGGTTATCTTATGGATTTGGCTAAATCAACACTTGAGAAGAAGAGGGTATTTGTCCAAGAGATGTACGACAGAGGGCTCTATCCATACACGGCTAGATATTTGCCGGGATTTAACAATCACTTCTCGACAATAGGAGTAAACGGCATCAACGAAATGATAAGAAACTTTACACAAGACAAGCATAGTATAGCAGATGATTTTGGAATGAAATTTGCTAAAGATATACTAGAGTTTATGCGTCAAAAAATGGTCACATATCAAGAGGAGAGTGGCAATCTATACAACCTCGAAGCAACACCAGCAGAGGGGACAACATATAGATTTGCCAAAGAGGACAAAAAAAGATACTCAGACATTATCCAAGCTGGCATGGGTGAAAATATATACTATACAAACTCATCACAACTTCCAGCAAACTATACTGATGACCCATTTGAAGCGCTTGATCTCCAAGATGATTTGCAGTGTGAATATACCGGAGGAACAGTCCTGCATCTCTACATGAAAGAGAGGATAAGTTCCATCGAGGCTTGCAGACAGATGATAAAAAATGTGATCTCAAACTATAGAATGCCATATCTTACGATAACACCGGTATTTTCAGTTTGCGAAAAACACGGATACATAAGTGGTGAGCATGAATTTTGTCCATATTGCGACAAAGAACTGATAGAAAAACACAAAGGAGACTTAGATGAGCAAGAACGAGCTGCTTCATAAGCTACAAAATGAGCGAACAAAGTGCATAGTTTACACTAGAGTTATGGGCTATCACAGACCCGTAGAGAGCTTCAATGTCGGCAAAACCGGCGAACACAAAGAGAGGGTACAATTTGTCGAAAGAGTTTCACACCGATAGACCACTTTACGACATCACAAGATTTACCACGCTAGATTTTCCGCAAAATCTAGCGTCTGTATTTTGGTTTTGCAAATGCAATATGAGATGCCCCTACTGCTACAACACTCCCATAGTGTTTGGAGATGGAAAGATAGAGATAAAAGAGGCTTTAGATTTCCTTAAAACCAGACAAAACAGACTAACCGGAGTCGTGCTAAGTGGTGGTGAATGCACGCTATATCCACATCTTTACGAACTATGCCAAGAGATAAAAAACTTAGGCTTCAAGATAAAAATAGACACAAACGGAACAAATCCAAAACTGATAAAAAAGTTAATACAAAACTCACTAGTGGACTACATAGCCTTAGACTACAAAGCACCAAAAGAGATATTTGAAAAGATAACCCAAAACAAAAACTTCAAAGATTTTCAAACAACCCTAAAGTACCTAATCTATACAAATTTCAACTTCGAAGTAAGAACCACAGTACATAGTGACCTACTAAACGAAAACGACATAAACAAGATAATAAACGACCTCCAAAAACAAGGCTACGACAACACATACTACCTGCAAAACTATCTACATGTAGAGGATACAATAGGCAAACTAGAAAATCAAAAAAGAGTGATAGATGTGGATAAATTGAGCAAGAAGATAGAGATAGAGCTTCGAGAATTTTAAGTTCCATAGCTAGATAAAGGGGTGATAATGATAAAGGGGTCAGGGTTTGAATTTTGACTAAAATAATGTTATACTACTCAAAAAAATAGGAAAATGCCTTGGCAAGACGAGCAAGAGTAGAAAATGCAGGATATCATCATATTTACAATCGTGGTGTTGAGAGACGGGTTGTATTTTCAGAAGCTAAAGACAAAGATAAGTTCTTAGATATAGTTTGTGAAGTATCTAAGCATTATGATTTTACCATACATGGATATGCCATCATGGACAATCACTATCACCTGATACTTGAAAACCACAGAGAAAACCTATCAGCGGGGATGAGGCAGATAAACGCATCTTACGCTCAATACTTCAACAAAAAAGAAAAAAGAGTGGGGCATCTTTGGCAAGGCAGGTTTAAATCTTGGTATATATTTGATGAAAATTACCTTTTTACGCTTTTTAGATATTTGGAATTTAACCCCATAAAAGCAAAAATAACCAAATCTATTGGCGAATTTAGATACACACTGACACACGATTTGCTTAATCACAAACTAAGAGATTGCATGCAAGATAGTTTCGTGTTAAAATGGTTTGACAATACAAGTGAACTTTTAAAATCACTAGGCATGGGTATATCAGAAGAAGAATCTGAGAAGATAAATCAGTTTCAAAAAATAGCAACATCTTATAAAAAAACTCCGAAGAAGATAGAGCAAAAACTAGATATAAAAGAGTATTTTCAAAAAGAGATGTCAAAAGCAGATAGAAATACACAGATACTAAAGTCTTCAAGAGATGGATTTTCAGGAAGTGAAATAGCTAAGTTTTTGAGGTTGTCTGATTCTGCAATTTCTAGAATCATAAAAAGTCAAAATTCAAACCCTGACCCCTAAACAGATAAAACATCTCAAAGAAAGAGGAAACAGAGAAGATATCTTAACTATAGAGATGATGAAAAGGTACAAAAATTAAGTCTCTTTAGGGTAAAATAAAAGAAAAATAGAGGACTTAAAATATGAATAGAAAACATATATATAACCCAGATTCGACTGAGAGTTTAAATGATCGTAGGATTTTTGGTGGAAACCCTCATGGGATTTTGAACTTTACGCAGGCAAAATACCAATGGGCGCTGAAACTTTGGGATATGATGGAAGCAAATACTTGGTTTCCAAAAGAGGTTGACACTACAAAAGATGTGGTAGATTATAATAGAAATCTAACTGATGCCGAGAAAAGAATGTATGATTTGGTTTGGTCTCAACTCATCAGCATGGATAGCTTCCAAACAAACAATCTAGCAGACAATATAAATCCCTATATAACTGCCCCCGAGATCAATGCTATACTCGTAAGACAAGCTTATGAAGAGGCAAACCACTCCAAATCTTATGCAGTTATGGTTGAAGCGATTTGCGACAATACAGAACTTATCTACGAGATGGAAAAGCATGATGAGATGTTAAGAAGGAAAAATGACTACATCTCAAGTGTTTATGAAGAGTTAGCTGGTGATGTGACTGATGAGAAGATCGTCCTAGCTATGTTTGCAAATCAGATTTTAGAAGGACTCTACTTTTATGCTGGCTTTACAGCTATCTACGCACTTGCAAGAGCTGGCAAAATGCTCGGAAGTGCGCAGATGATAAGGTTTATCCAAAGGGATGAGATAACACATCTTTTGCTATTTCAAAACATGATAAACTCTACAAGAAAAGAGCGACCCGACCTCTTCACAGAAGAGTTAAAAACGAAAGTCAGAGGAATGTTTGAAAAAGCAGGAGAGTTAGAGATCGAATGGGGAAAATACATCACCCAAAATCAGATAATGGGCTTCACAGATGAGATTATAGAGGAGTATATCCACTATCTTATAGACGACAGACTGAGTGCTGTTGGCTTTGAAAAGATGTACAATGCAAATCATCCTATCAAGTGGGTGGATGATTTTTCAAAATTCAACGAACAAAAAACAAACTTTTTTGAAGGAAATGTGGCAAACTATAGTAAAGGAAGTCTATCTTTTGATGATTTCTAAGCTCGTATCTCTACAGTTTGATTATGCCTCAAAGGGTTTTGAAGAAAATTTTGAAATTCTCAAAACTCTTGTTGCTAAAACCGCTAAAAATTCTCTGGTTTTGGCACCTGAACTTTGCCTAAGTGGGTATAGTTTTGAAAATCTAGAACAAAGTGCGGATTTCAGCCAAAAAGTTTTGCCTCGTATGAAAGAACTTTCAAAAGATAAAATACTCTCTTTGAGCATGACTCAAAAGATAGATGGCAAATTTTACAATAATGCGAAAATCTTTCACGATGGCAAAGAGATCTACTCTCAACCAAAAGTCAAACTTTTTAAACTAGGAAACGAGCAAGACTATTTTCAATCTGGCAAAGATGAAGATGTAAAGTTAATAGAGATAAATGGAACAAAAGTAGCGATTCTCATCTGTTTTGAACTTAGATTTATAGAGCTTTGGAAGAGAGTCAAGGGTACGGACATCATACTAGTACCATCATACTGGGGAAAGCCAAGAAAAACACAGTTAGATGCCCTAAGTAATGCTCTAGCCATAGCAAACCAATGCTTTGTTATAGTATCAAATAGTAGCGATGAGGATATGGCATCAAGTAGTGCTATCATCACTCCTTTTGGGGATGCGTCCAGAGATGATGATGCTCAAATAATCACTACAAAATTTGATAAAAATTTGATAAAAAAGATGAGAAGATACCTCGATATAGGATTATAATTATATGCAAAAGATAGACGGTTTTACCAAAAAGATGAGGCTGGAAAAATCAAAAAAGATGGCAGATGAAATCAAAAAAATCTGCACCATCAACCAAGAACTTTACAATGCCTTAGCTAGTAGCGACAGAGAAGAGTTCATACCAAAAGGTTTCGGCAGACACGCATACAAACTAGACGCACTACCTCTAGTCGCAGACCAGTGGATAAGCTCCCCCTTAACTGTTGCCAAAATGACTCAAGCCCTTACATGTAGCGGTGCAGATAGCGTGTTGGAAATCGGTTGCGGAAGTGGTTATCAAGCACTTATTTTGAGCAAACTCATCAGGCGAGTTTTCAGCATAGAGAGGGTTGAAAGACTTGCAAAAGAGGCAAAAGAGAGATTTAAAAGATTAAATATCCACAATATAAATGTCAGATTTGATGATGGACAAAATGGCTGGAGGGATTTTGCACCATTTGATCGCATACTCTTTTCAGCTTCTACTGCACAAGTGCCTGAAAAACTGTTTGAACAACTAAAAATCGGTGGCATCTTAGTAGCCCCCATCGAAAAAGAGTCAAAGCAAATCATCACCAAATTTATAAAACAACAAAATAAAATAGAAAAAATAGAGCTAGAAGATTGCCTGTTTGTACCTGTGATTGATGGAAAAACCAGATAGCCCTATAAAATCTCTTTGATCAAAAGTTGCGGCGTGACCAATCCTCGATAGTCATTTTTTGACACAGAAAAAAGTATACTGATTTTATCTCCTCTTTTTGCCTCTTTGTCAAAGTTAAAAAATATCGCCTCTAGCGTGGAGTTGCCATCTTCTAGTATCAACTTTAAGTGATTTTTATCTTTTCCTAGTTTTCTATCGACTTTGACAGATATGTCTCTTAGTATAAAACTCGGTTTTGGATTTTTTTGCCCATAAGGCTCGAACTCTTCCAATATCTCCAATAGTTCAAAGTCGATCGCACTAGGCTTAATTTCTCCCAAGATATCAGGCGATGCTCTAAGTGCCTCTTTGTCTAATCCTCTGGAAGCTAGGTACATTCTATCTCTAAAATTTTGCAGATTTTCTTTTAAAAGTGAAACTCCTGCTGCTCCTTTGTGACCACCAAAGCCTAAAAGTATATCTTTTTGCTGCTCTATCAAAGAGAGTATATCTACATCTCCTATGCCTCTAGCGCTCCCTTTTGCTCTATCTCCGGTTATCGAAAAGACGATGGCTGGTTTTTTAAATCTTTTAGAGAGTCTCGATGCCACTATGCCCACTATGCCCTCGTGCCACTCTTCTCCCCATGCTACTATGATATTTTCATCCTCTTTGACATACTTCAAAGAGTCTTCAAACAGCCGCCTCTCCTCCTCTTTTCTTTCATTGTTTAAGCCGACTATATACTCTAGTCTATTCATAGCATTTTCAAAACTTTTTGATTTTAAAAATTCATATGAAAACTTCGCATCTTCCATTCTACCAGAACTATTTATCAAGGGGGCTATCAAAAAAGAGATCTCATCGCTATGTAGAGTCTCTTTTGAAAAAAACTCTTTTACTGCCCTAAAAGCAGGCCTATTTGATCTGTTAAGTTGCAAAATTCCTTTTTTCACCATCACTCTGTTCATATCTGTAAGCTCCATCATATCAGCCATGATGGCGATGCACAACAGATCTAAAAAAGATGACAAATCATACTTGATACCCAGCTTCTCCTTGATAGCTGCGACCAGATACCACGCAACTTGCGCGCCACATATCTCGCAATTTGGAAAAGAGCATTCATCTTGTTTTGGATTCACTATAGCGTAAGCATCAGGAACTATAGAGGGAATGCTATGGTGGTCTGTGATGATCAAATCTATCCCATTTTCTTTACAATAGTTCGCAGGCTCTACTGCGGAGATGCCATTGTCAACAGTGATGATGACTTTTGAAGCCAATCTTTGCACTATTTGCAAACTTAAGCCGTAACCATCACTAAATCTGTTTGGGATGATCAAATCATACTCTACGCCGATATCATCAAAAAATGTGCTCAAAATTACACTTGAGATGACTCCATCGACATCATAATCCCCGACTATGGAGATAGTTTCACTGTTTTTTATCGCTTTTGCAATCCGAAGAGATGCCCTATCCATATCTTTAAAACATCTAGGCTTTGGCAACTCTTCGAGCTTTGTACATTCATCATCTTTAAATCTTGATAAAAGTATCGCTCTTATATCTTCTTTGCTTAGCAACTCAGCCATTTTTTCTTTTTTCTATTGAAGCCTTTACAAATGAAACCAAGACTCTGTTTGGATTTGTGAGTCTGGAAGTAAACTCTGGGTGAAATTGAACTCCGAGAAAAAACGGATGTTTCTCTAACTCTATCGTCTCTATGAGTCCATCTGACTCACCGCCAACTATCAATCCTTTGCTTTCAAAAGCTTCTCTATATACTGGATTTGCTTCGTATCTGTGGCGATGTCTCTCTCTTATACTCTCTTGTCCGTCATATATCTTCCTAAGAAGCGAGCCCTCTTTTGTATCGCAACTATATCCACCAAGTCGCATAGTACCACCCAATGGACTATTGTAAGTTCTAAGCTGTTTTTTACCACTTGCATCCATAAATGAATCGATAAGATAGACTATAGGATTTTTGCAATCTTTGTCAAACTCTATAGAGTTTGCATCCTCAATCTTCAAAACATCTCTAGCAAACTCTATGAGAGCTAACTGCATTCCAAGGCAAATTCCTAAAAATGGTATCTTATGCTCTCTTGCATACTTTATAGCCTCTATCTTACCAGCAACTCCTCTCTCTCCAAAGCCACCAGCTACCAATATACCATCTACATCATTGAGCAACTCTTCACTTCCGCTCTCCTCTATCTTCTCAGAATCTACCCATTTTAGATCAATCTTTGTATTTTGATTTGCTCCAGCGTGTATAAACGACTCTGTGAGTGATTTATATGACTCTTTGAGGTCTATATACTTTCCAACAAATGCGATTTTTACCTCTCCTGTCGGCGCTACTACCCTCTTGACAAGAGTATCCCAATTTTCCATGTCTGGATTTAATTTTCCTAAATCCAAAATCTTCGATATCGGGGTAAGTATATCTTCTCTTAAAAAATTCAATGGCACTTGATAGATAGTAGGAGCGTCCAAAGACTCTATAACCGAATCCCTATCAACACCACAAGAGAATGCGAGTTTGTTTTTTAACTCTTTTGGAAGTGGCATTTCACTTCTGCATATAAGCATATCTGGGGTAAGTCCGATTCTTCTTAACTCTTGAACAGAGTGTTGAGTTGGTTTTGTTTTAAGCTCGCCAGCGACTCTAATGTATGGTATGAGAGTTAGATGGATATTCATATATCTTCCCTTGCCAACCTCTGTTCCAAGTCCTCTAATCGCTTCTAAAAATGGCAAACCCTCTATATCGCCAACTGTTCCGCCTATCTCCACCAAAAGAACATCTTGTCCGACGCCTGCCTTTTTTATGCGACGAATTATCTCATCAACTATATGAGGAATGACCTGGATAGTTTTTCCAAGATAATCCCCCTTTCTCTCTCGTTCTATAACTGAAGAGTAAACCCGTCCTGTTGTGAAGTTATTTTTTTGGTGCAAATCTTCATCCAAAAATCTCTCATAATGCCCAAGGTCTAGATCAGTCTCTGCCCCATCATCAGTGACAAAAACCTCTCCGTGCTCTAGCGGACTCATGGTCCCTGGATCCACATTTATGTATGGATCAGCCTTCAAAATGCTCACTTTTAGCCCACAATGCTTCAAAAGAGTTGCGATACTAGCCGCTGCTATACCCTTGCCCAAAGAGCTGAGAACTCCACCTGTTACAAATATGTATTTAGTTTTTTTATTAGCCATGTTCGTGCCTTATTTTTAATAATTAAGTGCGATTATATCCGAATTTACATAATAAACCGATTATGTTATACTT
>JALSKH010000015.1 GCA_026988975.1 Campylobacteraceae bacterium | reverse complement strand
GACTCATTTTTGTTTAATGGTGGTAAAATTTTTGGATTATATGGCGCTAGTGTAAGATGTGAAAAATTCTTGTTTCCTACTATCTCCCAAAGAGCACCAAGATTTAATGGAAGATTGTAGCTATATATATCTTTGGCGTTTATATTCATATGAAAATTTAAAAACTCCAATATATCAGGATCCGCATCTTCTTGTATGTCAAGTCTGACAAAAGCCCCTTTTCTACGCATCTTTAAGCCCTGTTCCATGATGAGCATAAAGTCATCTGCTTCCTCTTCCTCTATGACGATGTCAGCATTTCTTGTGACTCGAAAAGCGGCACTTGAGATGAGCTTATAACCCGGAAATATATCTTCTACATGTTCATGAACGATAGATTCTATAGGAACATAACAGTTCTCGCTGACTTGAAAAAATCGAGGTAAAACTCTTGTTATCCTTATCATTCCATACTTAAATTTCTCCTCATTTATGCCATCACTTAGTTTTACTGCTAACGCAAAGCTGAGGTTATTAAGATGAGGAAAAGGGTGAGTTGCATTTACGGCTATCGGGATGATAACGGGCAGGATATTTGAAAAGAAAAAATCATCAGAACTATCTTTTAAATCATCATCTAAATCATTATAATTTTTGATATGAAGTTGTTCGATTTCCAATTTTTTTATAATCTCATGATAGATACCTTGTAAAACCCCCTTTTCACTATTTAGATGATCTCTTATCTCTTTTAGTTGGTCAAGTGGAGTCATCTTGTCAGCTCCAGTGACTATAACCCCAGCATTATATAGTTGTTTCAAGCCAGCAACTCTTATCATATAAAATTCATCTAAGTTAGTACTATAAATTGCTAGAAATTTCAATCTCTCAAGAAGCGGAAGTTCAGTTTTCTTTGCCTGTTCTAAAACTCTAGTATTAAATCTCAACCAAGAGAGTTCCCTGTTTATGTAGTATTGTGCATCGTTTAAGTTTGCCATCTTTTCATCCCTGTTTTTTGGATTATTATATCAAAATATGATAACAAAATAGATAAATTGTTTTAGAGGCTTGCTTGAAGTCATTTCGTGAGGCTCAGACCGTAGGGAGGATTTGCCTCTAAGAAATGACTTTGAGCAAGCCTCTAAAACAACTCTATAATTTTAGAAGTTTTGCTATCTCATCTCTTAATTTTGCTGCTTTTTCAAACTCTAACTCTTTTGCTGCTTGGTGCATTTTTGCTCGCATCTCTTTTACTATCTGCTTTCTTTGGCTTGGTGGAATTTTCTGTTTCTTTTCATAGTTGTTAAAAATCTCCCCAACATCTTCGACTTTTAGATTTTCATCTAGTTTTCTTTTTGTAGAGATTGGTTTAATGTTGTGTTTTTTGTTGTACTCTTTTTGTATCTCTCTTCTTTTTAGAGTTGTTTTTATCGCTTTTTCCATAGAGTTTGTGATCTTTTTAGCAAACATCACAACTTTGCCATTTATGTTTCTAGCAGCTCGTCCCATAGTTTGGATGAGGCTTGTTTCGCTTCTTAAAAATCCCTCTTTATCAGCATCAAGTATGGCGACAAGCGAGACTTCAGGTAGATCGAGTCCCTCTCTGAGCAGATTTATGCCGACTAGAACATCAAATTCGCCGAGTCTTAGGGCTCTGATGATTTGATTTCGTTCTATGGCGTCTATGTCTGAGTGCATGTATTTGACTTTTAAACCTAGCTCGTTGTAGTATCTGCTCAGCTCTTCTGCCATCTTTTTTGTTAGTACCGTTACTAAAACTCTCTCATCTTTTTTGATTACCTCTTTGATCAAATCGTATAACTTTTCGACTTGATTATCGCTATCTAGGATCTCGACTTCCGGGTCAAGCAGTCCCGTTGGTCTAATGATCTGTTCTGCTACATTTTTGCCACTAAGTTCAAGTTCAAGCTCTTTTGGTGTGGCTGAAACAAAGAGAAAATGCGGTGCTTTGTCTATGTACTCATCGAACATCAAAGGTCGATTGTCCAGCGCACTCGGAAGTCTGAAACCGTACTCTACCAACACCTCTTTTCTGCTTCTATCTCCTGCGTACATCCCACGAAACTGCGAAAGACTCACATGTGACTCATCTACTATGACAAGATACTCCTTTCCCATAGATTCAAAGTAATCAAACAGTGAAAAAGGTGTCTCTCCTTTTTTCTTGCCGGTCAAATATCTAGCATAATTTTCTACCCCCTTGCAAGCTCCAGTGGCTTGAAGCATCTCTAGGTCGAACTCAACTCGACTCTTTAGCCTCTGATACTCTACAAGTTTCCCCTCTTTTTTCAAAAA
>JALSKH010000014.1 GCA_026988975.1 Campylobacteraceae bacterium | reverse complement strand
GGCTGATCTCCAGTCGGAGAAAATGAACTGTTTAGTTGAAATTTTTGCATGCGAGGATTATATCAAAAATGCTCTAAAAATGATACAATTACAAAAAGTTTTATAGGAGATTTTTATGACTCTAGGTGATTTGATTGTAGATGTGGTTAAGAAGTTGGGTGTTAGTGACATTTTTGGAGTTCCGGGAGATTATAATCTGAGATTTTTGGATTATATTGTTGAAGATAAATCTCTAAAATGGGTAGGAAACTGCAATGAACTAAATGCTTCCTACGCTGCAGACGGTTACGCTAGAGAGAAAGGCGTGGGAGTTTTGGTTACAACTCTGGGCGTGGGTGAACTTAGTGCAGCAAATGGCATAGCAGGTAGTTATGCACACAATATACCAGTTCTTCACATCGTTGGTTATCCAAATACAAAAGTCATAGACCATGATATACCAGTGCATCACACACTTGCAAATTATCAAAAAAACAGTTTTTTAGAGTCTTTTAAGTCGATATCAGGAGCAACTACAATCTTAACAGATACAAATTACCTAGAAGAGATTCAAAGGGTAATCTTAGAGATGCTTACAAGCAAAAAACCTGTATATCTAGGAGTGCCGACAGATTTGGTAGATATGGAGATTTCAAAGACTATAGAGGATATCTCGTTTTACTATAAAAATGGCGACAATCACATGGTAAAAGAGGTGGGAGATGCTATCATAAAGAGCTATCTTGGAGCTAAAAAACCGCTCTTTTTCTTAGGTATAAATACAGCTAGGTTTGGCTGGAGGGAAAAGATGACTCAAATCTTGCAAAAGACACAAGCCAAGTTTGCGACAACTCTTATGGGAAAATCTATCATAAACGAAACAAGCATCGCCGAGCCAAACTATTTGGGACTTTATGCAGGGGATTATAGCACTAAAGGGATGGTAGAGGTTGTACAGAATTCGGATTGTATCATCTCTGTTGGAACCGTGGAGACGGATCTGAACAGTGGTGGTTTTAGTGAAGATGGTATAGATTTTGATAATGTTATAACTATCAGACCAAAAAGCATAAAAGTAGGTAAGAGACTCTACTCAGGCGTAAGTGTTGATATGTTGTTAGATTATATACTTGAAAATATAACTCCAAATAAAAATGCCAAGATAGATTTCACACTTACAAAATCAAGAGTCGATATAGCAGGGTTTAAGTCAAACAAAAATAGTTTAAATCAGAAAGAGTTTTGGCCGTTGGTAGCACAAGAGATCATAAAAGAGGGAGATATAGTAGTAGCAGAAGCTGGCTCATCTCTGTTTGGCTTGTTGCAGGAAAATCTACCATCAAAGATAGATTTTGTATCGCAAATTTTGTGGGCTTCCATAGGATATACACTCCCTGCCGCCATAGGCTCAGCCATAGCTTCACCAAGCAGAAGAGTTTTACTTTTCATAGGAGACGGTTCCATTCAACTCACGGCTCAAGAGCTAAGCATCATATCTAGGTACAACTTAAATGTGACAGTTTTTCTGATAAACAACAGCGGTTACACGATAGAGAGAGCGATCCACGGTGCAAATCAATCATACAATGACATTAGCGAGTGGAAATACCTCGACCTAGCAAAATCACTCGGCATAAATAACACGATAAGCATAGAAAATTTTGCAAATTTTATAAAAAATATCGATAATATCAACAAAAAAGGTCCAAAAATGATAGAACTTTTCTTTGACAAGCTTGACTTTCCTCCACTTCTAAAACAAGTTTCGGACAAACTAGGAGCTGCCAATGAAGAGTGATTTTATGATACAATTACAGCAGAAGATAAATTTTACATTTAGGATGAGATATGTTTAGTGAAGAGTTTACAGTTAGCAAGTTGGTTGAAAAGGTAAATGACTTATTATCCAGATATGAGGATATGAAGAGCCAAAATAGTACCCTAAGACAGGAAGTTATGACTCTAAAAGCTCAAAACGAGGCAAAAGATGCAGAGATTTTGAAGCTTCAAGAGGAGTTGACTAGCAAAAATATAGAATCAGATGAGATACTTGGCAGAATCGAGGAAGTCTTGCGAAAATGAGCAAACTCTCCCTTCAGGTAGGTGCAAAAGATTTTGATATAAAACTTGATAGTGGTTTTTATGACTTTTTTATGCATGACTTTTCAAAAGTCTTCAAAGATAAAAAGAGCATAGAGATAAAAGAGCTTTTAGAAGCCTATGTGCAAAAAAGCTACGATAACTACCAAGATAGTCTAAAAATTGAGCAACTGATGAAGAAGTTGGGTTGATTTAAGTAAAGTTTTAACTTAACTGTACTAAAATCTGAACTAAGGTTGATAAGTGTATCAATCAAAATTTAAAAAAAGGAGTAAACCATGAAAAAAGGTTTTACTATGATTGAGTTGATCTTCGTGATCGTTATTTTAGGTATATTAGC
>JALSKH010000013.1 GCA_026988975.1 Campylobacteraceae bacterium | reverse complement strand
TTTCATATGGATATAAATGCTACTGATTATTTAGGTGGAAATTCACAAGATTACAATGAAACAAATGGTATTAGTTTCTCTTTTGATATAAATGACTCCAACTCTACATGTAGCGCTGGAGTTTTGGGAAATCTTCCAAATCCGTTTAGCTTTGGAGATGGAAATATCTCATTTGATACAAACTATAGTGATGTTGGAGATGTAAAATTTACAGTTCATGAGATAAACGGAAGTGAGTTTGCCATAGTTGATGCTGACGATACAAATGACAGCCAAAGGCTCATCAAGAGTTATACTAAAACTATAACCGTAAAACCGTATCAGTTTGCTATAGTTGATTATAATTTTACTAGAAACCCTGACCAAGATTGGCGATACATGAGTGATGTAAATGACTCAAATATCTCTATCTCTTTCAAAGTTCAAGCTCAAAACAAGATGGGAAATGTTACTAAAAAATTTGATAAAAATTGTTACAGCGATGATGTTGGTGTATATATAGATTTGAACTCTACTAGCAGTGATGAAAATGTGAGTTATTATGAACTTATAAATACAACTGCTGTGCAAAACCATGATAGAAATTTGAGCGATTTTGACTTAAATGGCACTCTACACAGTAGTAGTTTTCACGAAGGAAACAGCTCAAAGATCATATATGCTTTAAATGTATATAGAAAATTTAACAGCCCTAAAAATCCACTAGATATAAATGTGAGCGATATAAATACAACTTACAACGATACAAAAGTGGCAAATATAGGCTTAAAACCAGATAACAACAGCAGTAGTTTCTATTATGGTAGATTAAAAACTCACGATGTGACTACAAATAAACAAGATAGTCAAAATAGTTTGGAAGTTGAAGTTTTTTCTACGCAAAATAACTCCTATACAAGTGGTTTTCATCAAAACAGTTTAAATTGGTATCAGATGAAAAAAGATAGCACCACAAAAGCAAAAGGATTCTATCCAAAAACTAGTTTTTTGATGAGTGGAACAGACAAAAGTGGCTTAAATGATATAAATAGCACACAAATTTCATCTTTTGGAGTAGTTGATTTTCATATTATAAACTCATGGAGCAAGAGTGACAGCGCTTATATACATGTAGAGATACCTAGGTATTTATGGTATAGTAACTACAATGATTATAGTGACTTAAACACAAGTGACTGTTCGACTCATCCTTGTTTTAAGTACAATTATCTTTTGGATAACAATTCACTAAACATAAAAAGTGGAGATTTTAACGGCACAAGCATAGGAGCAGATTATAATGCATCTAGCGTGATAAAAAGAGGTGTAAAGGTGTTTAGATGAGAAGAGGATTGTCGCTGATAGAGCTTATATTTACGATTGTCATCATTGCTCTTGTTTTTACAGTTATACCAAAAGTCATACTCTCTTTAAACAAAAGTGACAAGCTCGTCATTCGTCAAGATGCACTTTTTAACGGTATATCTATGGTGCATTTGATATCAAATCTCGCATGGGATCAAAATAATACAAACTCAAATGACATTTTACATGTAAGCCCCAATGCAAACCCAAGTCTTGATTGTAGCAACTCTACTCACTATAGAATTGGAGGTTTTATAGGCTCTAGGAGTTGTAAAGATAATCTTTTGGCAAGTACAATTTCGAGTGATGGAGCTAGTGATTATACGCAGTTTAATGATGTGGATGATTTTAATGGTACAGATATAAATGCTTCATATTATGGGCTACATGTAGAGGTAAATTATATAGATGACAATATTACATATATTGGCAATAGAGCTGTTATATCTCTAAAACAAAATCCAAAAACATACACAACAAACTTAAAATTTGTGGACTTAAATATAACTTATCAAGGCAAAAGGGGTAAAAAAGGTGGTCAAATTTCCCAGTTTTCATACACCTCTTCAAACATCGGGCAGATAACATTAAATAAAAGGGTATGGCAATGAAAAGAGCTTTTACACTCGTAGAGATCATCATCACGATTTTGATCCTTGCCATACTTTCAGCCGGTACACTTGTTTCGGTTAAACATCTATATATAAGAGTTGCAAAATCAAAAGCACTAAGTGATCTCTCAAGCGATTCGCAAGTCATATCTGATCAAATTTCTGCCCTTCTGTATGACAGAGTGCCAAGTAGCGTTATAGGGTACAGAAGTGACGGTACATTTAGCTCAATCTATGTTCTTCGTTCGACCTACAGTGTGATTGAGTGGATAGGTGTGGCACAAGAGAGTCTAAAGAGTGGGTACTATAGTGGTTTTGTGGATTTGAATGCTTCGGATAAAAATAGTGCCACGATTGTATCTTATGATATAAATAAAACAGGCTTAAATGATGTCATAAATGCAAAATTTGGCTCTAACTCTTCGGATTTGGCATTGATATTTGCAGGAAGTTTTGATAGTGGTTCAGTTACTCTTTCATCTGATTTCAACAGCTCTTTTGGTTGGCATGGAAATGCTCACCATGATTTGATTTATAATATAACAACTATAAATGATGACAATCTTACCCTCTCTCCAACACCAAATGTTATATATGAAAAATACTACTTGATAGATAGCGCTTATGCAGTTGCCAGAGGAGGGGATATAGATATAAATGCAACTTGTATAAAAGATTTAAATCAAAGTGTAGGGAGCGGTACTCTGTTTCTTTTTTATAACTATAGACCTTGGAAAAATCAAACATTTTGTGCTGATCCAAATGGAAGCAATCAAGATGGAAATGTAAGCATACTTTCTCAAAATGTATCTGGTTTTGAAGTGGAAATGGTAAACGATGGCATTCAATTTAACCTAAGTTTGCAAAAACACATAAGAGGAGATGACAACAATATAACCATCTCAAAACAAAAGGTGGTGTTTTGATGAGAAGAGGATTTGGACTGCTTCAAGCGTTGATGATCATTATCTTGGTCAGTGGTATATTGATAATAGCGATGAAATACGCCACAGTATCTGCAAAACAAAGCGGAGATATATATCTAAAAGAGAGTGCGGAACTTTTTATGAATAGCGCAGTAGAGATGAGTCTTTTGGCGATAAGCGGATATGAAAGAAATGCAACAAATGGATGTTTGAGCGAAGTAAATATAACTTCGCCGGATTCAAGGTTTATAGCTGATGTTAATATCACTGATTATTATTTACTCAAAGGCTCAAATGATAGCAATGTTTGTAAAATGGGTTCAGGATACAAAGTTCATGATATAAGCACTCAAGAGTCTCAAGGGTTTGTGATGCTAAATATCACTGTTGAGACAAACACAACCAATCCAAAAAACAGAGGCAAGAAGTTGAAAATTATGAGACGGACACTACAAAGACCATGAAAAATATCAAACAAAAAGTCAAAATTCAAACCCTGACCCCTTTTAAGAATGGTTTCACTATGGTCGAGTTGATTTTTGTGATTATTCTAGTGGGAATTTTGGCGGGAATTGGCACAAATTTTATGCTTGACAATAGACTCTTAAATGATACTAATTTTCTAGTTATGAAGATAAAACAAAAACAAAGAGATGCTATAGAGTATGATGTGAACGGTTTTGCAAAGCCATGGAGCAAGGAAAACAGTTCTACATGTATAGATTTTAATACAACTATACTAGAAACAGAGGATTCTCAAGCTCAAAAACCACATAAATTTTCCTCTTCCATAAACATGGATACAAACCATACATTATGTTTTGATGAGTACGGAAGACCTTATCAAGCGGAACATCTTTTGCTTAAAGGGTTAGATATAAACTTGAGTTACAACAGGCAGATTAGGCAACTTTCAGTTATGCCGATATCTGGTTATGTTATAATAAGAAAATAAAATTTAAGGTAAAGTGTCCAATGGCAAAAAACCAATCAATCCTATATGTTAATCCATCTGATTTAACTTTGATGTCGTGTGATGGTAAACATTTTAAAACCATAGATAAAAGAGAAAACCTATATACCATTTCAAGAGTTTTTTATGAAGATGTCATAGTTTATAGCTTTAAGATTCCATCTGTCCAAGCCAAAGATGACTTGTCATCTCTTGTTGAAATCAAGATGTATGAAGAAGCAGGGTTGGATGTAAATAAAAGCTACAAAATAACATATCTCATAAAAGAGCTTGATTTTGATGAAATGTGTTTGGTCGAGTCGTTTGCCGTGGATGTGGAAATCTTAAAACAGAGATATCAAGACTCTATAAAAAAAGTAAAATATATAGACTTTCTCGCCCTTCCATTTTTTGCTTATACAACTTTTTATACAAATAAAATTCTTTTACCCAAAAATGATGTATTTGTTTATATAGGAGATGATGAGGCATTTTTGAGTTTTTATAAAGATGGTTCATATATATCTACGAAATCTACTCTAAATTTGATCGAGATCGTAGAAAAGTTAAATGCCCAGGGTATCCACATAGACTTGGAAAAACTCAAAGATACACTTTTAAATAAGGGTTTCAAACAAGATCTTTATGAAAAGCAAGAGAGTGAACTTTTTATGGCAATCGAGTCAATATTTTCAGATATATTGACTAAGCTGAACAATATAGCCATGCACAACAGAAGTGTTTTTGGTTTTGATAAAACACAGAGGATATTTTTTAGTACAAAAGATGGAAGAATTAAGGGCTTAAAAGAGTTTGTGTCAAATTTTGGTTTTGCCGATACTGAATTATTAGACTTCAATCTCTTTAGAGAGAAACAAAATGGCTACTTTTTGGATAATGTCGTCTGCTCCTATGGATTAGACAAGTATTTGCAAAATTCAAATAAGCAAAATATGACTATATTTAGCAGACCACCATCTTTTTTATCTACAAAGT
>JALSKH010000012.1 GCA_026988975.1 Campylobacteraceae bacterium | reverse complement strand
AGAAAAGTTACAGATGAGTTTAGACCCCTCTAAAGCTAACATCAAAGAAGATGGTTATGGGCTTAACTGGGTGGGTAAAAAAGAGGCTTATCATAGTGCTTTTTCTAAAAACTATAAAGTTTTAAAGCCTCTCAATGATGACAACTCTAAAAACTGGGATACTACAGACAACATCCTTATAAAAGGTGATAACCTAGATGCTTTGAAGATACTTCGCCAAAACTATTTTGAAGCTATTAAGATGATATATATCGACCCTCCTTACAATACTAAAAATGACGGTTTTGTTTACAATGACAACTTCACATCTAGCACAGAAGAGACGCTTGAAGAGTTGGGGTATGACAAAGAGTATATAGACTATATAGAAAATATTCAAGGTGCAAAAACACATAGTGGTTGGCTTAGTTTTATGTACCCTCGACTTTTACTTGCTCGTGATTTACTAAAAGATGATGGGGTTATTTTTATAAGTATTGATGATAATGAAGTGGCACAGTTAAAGTTGCTTTGTGATGAGGTTTTTGGTGGGGATAATTTTGTAGCAAATTTACCAACGGTTATGAATTTAAAAGGTAATAATGATGAGTTTGGATTTGCAGGAACACACGAAAACACTCTTGTATATTCAAGACAAAAAGAGAGTTTATTATTAAATGAATTTGCAATTAATGAAGATGAATTAGAAGATTGGAATAAAGATGAGTATGGTTTTTACAAACAAGGTGCTAATTTAAAGGCTACTGGAATAAATGCACCTCGTGGAAAAAGACCAAATTTATATTTTCCTATTTTTATTGATAGCGAGAATAATGTTTATGTTGAGAAAAACGATGTAGCACCTATAAAATTTATTGGAGAACTCATAACAATATACCCAATAACAAATAAAATAGAAATGTCTTGGAGATGGAGTAAAAATAAATTTCTAAAAGAAAAGCATAATTTGATAGTTTCAAGAAATGGTTCAGTTGGAATTTATAAAAAACAAAGACCTTCACTGGGAGATATGCCATCTAAAAAACCAAAAACTATATTTTATAAACCTGAATATAGTAGTGGAAATGGTACAGCACAAATTAAAGAGTTACTAAAAGGAAAGTATTTTTCTAACCCTAAACCATTACGATTAATTAGAGATTTTGTCGAAATTGGATTAAATAAAAATGACATTATCCTAGACTTCTTCGCAGGAAGTGGTACAACGGCTCATGCAGTAATGGACTTAAATGCTCAAGATGGTGGAAATAGAAAATATATCTGTGTTCAATGGGCAGAGGAAACACCTGAAAAATCTGAAGCTAAAAAAGCTGGGTATGATACTATATTTGACATCACACAAGAGCGAATAAAAAGAGCTGGAGACAAGATAGATAAAGGCGATATAGGCTTTAGAACATTTGAAATAGTTGAAGATGTAAAACAAAAAATCTACCAAAAATCTTTAGAAGATATGACACAAGATGATTTACTCGCCTTTACACAAAACACAGTTGAGAGTAGTGAAGAGATACTCTATAACCTCCTTGTAGCTGAGAGCCTACCACTAAGTACAAAAATCCAAACACTTATAGAAGAGAAACTCTACCTAGCATCTAATGTTGCTTTTGTGCTTGGTGATGTGAGTATAGATGAGCTTATAGCAGAACTAAAACCACAAAAAGAGTTAGAGTATATCACTATCTACTCTCCAAACATAAGCGATGATAAATTTACCCTAGAGTGTGAGAGTGCTGTAAGTAGCATAGGTATCAAATCTGATAAGCTTAGATTTAGAGGGTAGGAGTTTATGAGCTTAAAAATAAAGTTTGAAAGACTAGAGTATCAAGAAAAAGCAGTAGATAGCATAAGTAATGTTTTTAAAAATATATCATTTACACCCAATGAAAACCGTAAAAGTAACCCATCTTTTGATTTGCAAAGAAGTAAAAATATTTTGGTACAAAATATTAGAAACATAAGAGAGTCTAACAAGGTAGATATAGGCGATATTTCTATAAAAAATGAGTTGGTTGTAGATACGCTTATGGAGACAGGAACGGGTAAAACATTTACTTTTTTAGAGTCTATTTATAGGCTTAATCGTGATTACGGATTATGTAAATTTATTATTTTAGTGCCATCTAATGCCATACGACAAGGAACACTTAAAAATATAAAAATCACTAAAGAGTTTTTTGTAAAGGAGTATGCTAAACAACTCTCTGCATTTAACTACAGTGAAAAAACAGTACAAAACTACATCAATGCTAGTGATATGAATATATCTGTACTTGTCTCTACCTACCAGTCTTTTAACAAAGCATCAAACAAGATAAACAAAAAAGGGGTTGAGCAGAGTCTCATAGGTCGTGCAAAGAGCTATATGGAAGCTATTGCCTACTTAAAACCTGTGATTATCATAGATGAACCACATAGATTTGAGGGTAAACAAACAGCAAAATATCTAAAAGCATTTAATCCTCTCTTTACACTTAGGTTTGGGGCGACTTATAAAAATGATGAGTATAAAAATCTCATCTATACACTTGATAGTGTTGATGCCTTTTCACAAGGTTTAGTAAAAGCCATTACCGTTGATACGGTGGGGAATGAAAATGTTGATAATCACACCATAGCGTACAAAAAAGTAACAGGTGCTAACCAAAAAGAGTATGTAGCAACTATAGAGTACAAAGATATAAACTCAAAAACTAAAACGCTTAAACTTAAAAAAGGGGACAATCTAGGTGTAGAGGCTGAGATAGAGTATCTTAAAGGCTACATCATAGAGAAAATTACAAAAAATGAAGTGCTTTTTGCTAATGGTATATCACTCTTTTTAGGAGAGAGTGAAAGCTATGGTGTGCTTTTAGATGCTATGCAAACTCAAATAGTAGATACTGCTATCAAAAATCATTTTGAGAGAGAAGAGGAGCTATTTAAGTTAGATATAAAAGCCCTTTGTCTCTTTTTTATAGATAGAGTTGATAAATATCTTCTTGATGATGGTAGCAGTGGAGAGTTGGCTACACTTTTTGAAAAGCTCTATTTGAAAAACTTAAATGAAGTACTCAAACGAGATAATTTAGATGAAGGGTATAAAGAGTACCTTTTAAAAACAAAAGAGAGTCTCAAAGAGTTACATAGTGGGTATTTCGCTAAATCTAAAAATCTAAAAGATGAAGAGGAAGCCATAGAGCTTATACTAAACAAAAAAGAGGAATTACTATCGTTTAGTAGTAACTTACGATTTATATTTTCTCAATGGGCATTACAAGAGGGGTGGGATAATCCAAATGTGATGACACTTTGTAAATTAGCACCGAGTAATTCTAAAATATCTAAACTGCAACAAATCGGTAGGGGGCTAAGACTTGCAGTCAAACAAGATGGTAGAAGAGTGACAAAAGAGGATAGTAATTTTGATTTTATTAATGAGCTTTTTGTTGTAGTTCCATCTACTGAGAGTAATTTTGTGAGTTCTATACAAAATGAGATAAGTGAGCATAGTGTGAAGAAAGTCTCTAAAATATTTAACGAAGAGGTAATGCTAGATAACTCCATAGCTTTAACACCTAGAGTAGCTGTTCGACTTTTAGATAAACTCGAAGAGTTAGGTTTTATTGCTATTGATGATGAAGATATGAGTGAAATAATTATCTCCAAAGAGAAGTACAACTCAAAGTCCAAAGAGCTAGAGGTTTTAGAGATAAAGGGTTGTAATAATGAAAAGCTAAAAGAGTATTTTGATAGCTATTTTAAAACTACTAGCAGAATTAAAGCAAAAACAAGAAACGGCAAAAAGGATAAAGGTAAAATAAAAATAGATAGTGAGAAATTTAAAAAGTTTAAAAATCTATGGGATACATTAAATTATAATGCTGTTGTAAAGTATGACATTAATACTCAAGAGCTTATTAATAAATCTATAGTGAAAATAGATGCTAATTTTATAATTAGTGGTCAAGATATAATTATAAAAAGAGATAGTCATATAGAAGATAAAAAGAGGCATGATAGCCAAAGAGATAGTGTGAGTGTAAAGAGACACTCTATCTTTACAATATATGAATTTATTAAGACGCTTTCTAATAACACAAAACTAAGTTTACAAACTATTGCAAGTGTGCTAAAGGCTATAAAAAAAGAGAAGTTTGAACTCATCGCAAAAAATGAAAACTTAGCACTTCAAAAAATAGAAGAGCAACTCATAAGTGCAATTTATGACACCATAATCAATAAAATATCTTATGATATTAAAGAGATAAGAACTTCCAATACATCTCTTACAGACAAAAATGGTTATGTAAGAGATTTTATTTATACTGGAAGTTTAGGTAGAGAGACTTATAAAATCACAAAGTCAAGTATAAAAGAAAAATCTATCTATGCTGAAGAGTTTATGGAAGTAGATAGCAATATAGAAAAACTTACGATAGATGAGTCTGATGATAAAAAGATAACTGTATTTGCAAAACTACCAAAAGTAAACATACCTACAGCTCATGGGCGAAGCTATAACCCTGACTTTGGCTATGTGATAGAGCAAAATGATAAAAAAGAGTTATACTTTATAGTTGAGACTAAAGGCTATGATACTTTTGATGAGATAAGCACCAAAGAAAAACTACAGATAAAAAGTGCAGAGGCATTTTTTAAACAGTTAAAAGAAAAAGGTATCAATGTGCAGTACAAAACTAAACTAAATAGTCCTGAATTATCACAAATGATAAGTGATGTATTGAAAGAAAAAAATTCATAAAGAGAGTATAATACCCTTATGAAAAAGCTAAAAAAACTCCCAATAGGCATACAGACATTTGAGAAGATACGAGATAAAAAAGAGAACTATATCTATATTGACAAAACCAAAGAGGCACTAGAACTCATAGAGG
>JALSKH010000011.1 GCA_026988975.1 Campylobacteraceae bacterium | reverse complement strand
CAATAGACAAAGAGCACATAGTGCCAACGGATATTTATCCCCAGTAGAATTTGAGGAAAAAATGTTACGATTGGAAACAGCTGCTTAGAATGTTGTATTCTGAGTGTGAAATAGGGTTGACAGATCATATTGTTCAATGAGGTATCTTAAATCTCTTCAAAAACTCTATACCCAAAAAGAGCTAAATTATTCGGCTATACCAAAAAAACTTATCCAAAAACTTGAGGATGAGAACCTCATAGATATTAAAAGAGTGACTGCAAAAGGGAAAAAGGTAATCGCAAAAGAGGAGTTTTTTAATGTTTATAGCAATCTAAAAGATATTGAAACTGCAACTACAAGAGCAGAACTTACTTTGGCAAAAAGCGATTCAAAACAAAAACATATTTCTCCTCAAGATGGACTTTTTATAAGTGGAAATGCCATGATAGGAACAAAAAAAGATTAATCTTTTTGAGCAAAGTGCTATTTTTTTTAAAAAATCTCCAACTCTTTGTATATCAACACTTGTAATTATTGTAGAAAATTTTGAAAATCTTATCTATTTTAAAAACCAATCTTCTCTCTTTAGAGAAGATGATATTGTGTTTATCTATCGAAATAAAGCAGCACTTCGTTTTATAGAAACACTTGAAAATAAAGCCTACTATTTTGGTGATTTTGACCTATATGGGATAAAAATATATCTACAAGAGATAGAACCAAGAAATAGTAAAATTCCATTTTTTATTCCTAAAAATATTGAATATTTTATCAAAAAATATGGTCATGAAAAACTGTATCAAAAACAGTATGAAAGCACAAAAAATCTTAATCCAGATGACCATGGACTAAAAAATCTCATAACTATCATTCATAAGCATCAAAAATCACTGAAGCAGGAGTTTTTTATAAACTTATAGATGAAGTTCTCCCTACTGTAGCATACTCCACAATGATTCAGATAAAGTTGGGTGGGCGAAAATCATATCTTTTAAATCCTCTTTGGTTAGCTTTGCATTGATGGCGATAACTAACTCGTGTATCAGTTCTGTGGTCTCATTTCCTATCATCGCTCCACCTATTATCACTCCGCTATCTTTTTGGCATATTAGCTTTATGAATCCACCATCATCACCTTTGATTTTAGCTTTTGCGTTGGATTTGAAAAAGCTTTTTATCACTTCGTACTCTACGCCTTGTTCGCTTAGAGTTTTTTCATTCACTCCTACGCTTGCGACTTGCGGCTGACAGAAAGTGACGAATGGAATGATTTTGGATGGTTTGATTTTATCATCATTTAGTATGTTGTTTGCTACAACTTTTGCTTCGTTGTATGCTACATGTGCCAGGGCTGGCGTTGGCACGACATCTCCTAGTGCATATACTTTTGGGTTGGTTGTTTTTAGATTTTCATCAACTTCTATGTAGCTATTTTGGGATTTTATATCGGCTTTTTTCAAATTCAGGTTGTATGTGTTTGGCATTCTGCCGATCGATACCAAAACCAAATCATAACTCTCTTGCGTCTCCCCGTTTTGAGTTTGCATCTTTATGATGATTTCATCTTCGCTTTTTGCAAAATCCATTACACTTGTGTTTAGCAAAACTCTGATACCTTTACGAGTCAACTCTCTCTTTAGGGTATCTGCTATATCTTTGTCTTCTGCGGGTACTAGAGTCGGGGTAAATTCGGCTACATCTACGCTTGAGCCTAAGTTATTGAAAAAAGTAGCAAACTCACACCCTATCGCACCTCCACCGACAATTAAAATCGATTTTGGAAGCTCTTTTAAACCAAATACCTCATCGCTAGATATAATATACTCTTTATCTATCTCAAGAAGAGGATGAGGTCGGTGGATCGAACCCGTTGCTATGACAAAATGTGAAGCAGTGATGATTTCATCCCCAACTTTTATGCTATCTTCATCTACAAAAGTAGCAAATCCATACTTCACCTCAACGCCATCTCTTTTTAAGCCTAGCGTTGCCCCTTTTCGTATCTGGGCGATTAACTCATCTTTTTTATCTTGTAGTAAATTCATATCAAATGAAACATCTTGCATCTGCAATCCGCAACTTTGAAGATAACTCTTCTTCCCTAAATAACTAACACTCTCTAAGTATAATTTTGCAGGAATGCATCCCTCATTTAAACAAGTTCCACCTATATGATTGTCACCCTTTTCAATCAAACAAACCTTTTTTCCAGCCTTAGCCAAGATAGCAGAACACCTCTCACCTGCAGGTCCCCCACCAATCACTACTACATCATACATACTGCCCCTTTATAGACTTTTTTCAAAATACTCATGTGCCATATATGAGCTTCTTGTGTATGGGGAGCTTTTTACAAACTCAAATCCCATCTCTCTCGCTAATTTTCCATACTCTTTAAATTTTTGTGGTTTTATATACTCTACCACTTCTGTGTGCTCTTTGCTCGGTCTTAAGTATTGTCCCATCGTCAAAAGAGTACACTCTGCACTCAATAGATCTTTTAAGACCTCTTTTAGTTCATCTTCTCTCTCTCCTAAACCTAGCATCAAAGCACTTTTTGTTTTAACTTTTGGGTTTATCTCTTTTAGGGTTTTTAACACTTCCAAAGAGCGTTTGTAGTTCGCTCCTTTTCTTACTTCATACAGTCTTGGCACGGTTTCTATGTTGTGCCCTATGATCTGTGCTCCACAATTTGCCACGATCTCCAAGGAGTCTTTATCATTTTTCAAATCTGGTATCAAAAGCTCAACTGTTATGTTTTTATCCATCTCTTTTATCGCACTAACACACTTTGCAAACTGTGTCGCACCACCATCTCTCAAATCATCTCTAGTGACGCTCGTGATGACAACATGTCTAAGTCCTAGTGCTTTAACAGCTTTTGCCACTTTTTGAGGCTCTTGCATATCTAAGCCATTTGGTTTTCCTTTACTTACATTGCAAAAGGTGCATTTTCTTGTACATGTATCACCCAAAATCATAAAAGTTGCATTTTTATTTGAAAAACATTCCGATATATTTGGACACATTGCCTCTTGACAAACAGTATGGATGCCTATATCTTTTAGTTGAGACTCCACCTCTTTTTTCTGTGTAAATACTATCTTTTTAAGTAGCCACTCGGGTTTTCTTTGTATCTTAGTCATCAAAAATCACACCATAAGTTTTCATAAAACTCTCTTTCAATAAATCTTTTGCCATTTTTAAAGACAACTCCACTCCCAACTCTTGCAGTGAATATCCTGACTTTTGCCTATCGTCTTTGAAAAGTGGAATTGAGCCATGTTGCAAAATGAAATCTTTTGTTCTTTTTTGTGCATTTCCACCTATCTTTTTGCCTTCAATTATGATGTCATAAGGCTCAAAACCCTCTTGACAAAAAGGGGTATGACAGAGCAAATCAGCAAACAAATCTTTTGCCCAACCTGCACTTAATCCTAAATTTTTATAAAAATTCAAAATAAACTCACAAAGATACTCATAACTCTGCTTAACACTTCTATTTTTAAGTAAATTTGTTGGCACAATCAAAAGATACGAGAGATCAAAACCATGCATAAGCAAACCACCACCTGTGATCCTCTTTGCCCATGAGTCTCCATACCTTTGCAAATCTTCGAACTCTTCTATCTTTTGAAATCTTCCTATCGTGAAACTATTCTCTTGCCAACTATACAGCCTAAAAATCGGCTCATCAGCAGATGCAAGGAGAGATTCATCGAGACGCATATTTTCTTGTGGGCTTAGGCTTGGCGAATCAATAAATCTCCATCTATTTTTCAATCCTCTTGCCATCTTATATTTAAACTTCTAGCTGCTTTTGTCTCATCTGCTCTACTTATCGGCAGAGTTTTTGGAAACTCTTTGAAAGCCTCGGGGTCATTTTTAGCAAGTTCAACCGCATCTATGACTTTTTGACAAAAATAATCCATAGTATCTATATTTTCCGTCTCTGTCGGCTCAATCATGATAGCTTCATGAACTATCAAAGGAAAGTAAATCGTCGGTGCATGAATCCCGAAGTCCAAAAGGTATTTAGCTATGTCTAAAGTGCTGACATGATACTGTTTATAGAGACTTTGCGCACTAAGAACACACTCATGCATACAAAATGTATCGTAAGGCACATCAAGATAATTTTTCAGTTTTGAGAGGATATAGTTTGCATTTAACACCGCTTTTCTACTAACATTTATCATGCCCTCTTTTCCTAAAGTCTGCATATAAACCAAAGCTCTAAGAGATATCATGTAGTTTCCAAAAAATGGTGAAACTTTTCCTATGCTATATGGACTCGGCTCTTTTATAAAGTAGCCCTTCTGTTTTTCATATCCTACTCTCAAATCTGGCAAAAACTCTATCAGCTTATCTTTTACTCCGACAGGACCGCTACCAGGACCGCCGCCTCCATGAGGTGTTGCGAAAGTTTTGTGAAGATTTAGATGAACTACATCAAACCCTATATCTCCGGGTCTTATCAAACCTAAGATCGCATTTAAATTTGCCCCGTCATAGTACATCAGAGCATCATAAGAGTGGGCTATATCGCATATCTCTTTGATGCCGGGGTTAAAGAGTCCGACTGTGTTTGGCACAGTCATCATCACTGCTGCCACTTCATCATTTATCGCTTCTTTAAATGCCTCTACATCCATAGCACCGTTTTTGTCTGATTTTACAGTTATAACTTCAAAATCAACCATCGCTGCACTAGCGGGATTTGTGCCGTGTGAAGAGTCTGGAACTATGACAAATCTCTTCTTGTTTCCTCTTTTTTTATGATAAGCACCAATCATCATGATGCCAGTCATCTCTCCGTGGGCTCCTGCTTCAGGAGTCAGGGTAAAGGCATCCATGCCTGTTATCTCTTTTAAGTCATCTTCTAAGATTTTCAAACTCTCAAGCGAGCCTTGTATAAAGTTAGATTTAGCATTTGTGATGTGATGAGGGTGAAGATTTGCAAAACCATCAAGATTGGCTACTCTCTCTTCTACTTTAGGATTATATTTCATAGTACAAGACCCAAGTGGATAGAAGTTTGAATCTATAGAGTAGTTTTTCTTTGAAAGGTTTGTAAAGTGTCTAACTACATCAAACTCACTTAATTCAGGCAATTTTGCTTTCTCTTCTCTTAGGAGTGATTTTGGTAGATTTATTGCATCTTGGACTTGATGTTTTGGTAGTCTTATACCACCTCTTCCAATATGTGACTTTTCAAATATTGTTGCACTCATAATACCTCCTTTATGGAAGAAACGAAGCTGTCCATCTGAGCCTTTGTTCTCTTTTCTGTTACGCTTACTAAGATTCTCTTTTCGAAATTTTCAAATAGACTCTCTAGCTTTAAACCTGCAAAAAAGCCTCTTTGGCTCATCTTATCTAAAAATTCATCTCCACTTAAAGGAGTCTCTATGACAAACTCATTGAAGATTGGCGATCTGTTAAAAATCTTGATATTTTCTATCTTTTTTAGTTCACTCAATAGATAGTTTGCATTGTTATAGTTTTGAAGTGCAAGTTTAGCAAAGCCCTCTTTTCCTAAAAGTGACATAAATATAGTAGCTCTTAGAGTCATAAGGTTTTGATTACTGCATATATTTGAAGTGGCTCTTGCTCGTCTGATATGCTGTTCTCTTGCTTGGAGTGTCAAAACAAAAGCTCTTTTTCCATCTCTGTCATTTGTCATGCCTACGATTCTGCCTGGAAGATTTCTGACATATTTTTGCTTAGTTGCCAGTATCCCAAAACTAGGACCACCAAAACCTAGATAATTTCCCAAACTCTGCCCATCAGCACAATATATATCTGCACCCATTTCACCAGGAGTTTTTAACACTCCTAGAGCTATAGGATATGCACTCATGATTGCTAAAGATTTGTTTACATGTAGAGCTTCTATTATACTGGTAAAATCTTCGATAGAGCCAAAAAAGTTTGGATTTTGAAAGATATATCCAGCTGTATTGGCATCTAGCAATGAATCCAATTTGTCTTCCAGACTCATCACGACCGTTTTTATATCATGATAAGCCAGATATGTTTTCACTATCTTTATATAGATAGGATTTACACCGATGTCTATGATGATTTTATCTCTTTTTGTGATTCTTATCGCCATCAATGCAGCTTCTGCCATCGCCGTTCCGCCATCGTACATTGAGGCGTTTGTCACTTCCATGCCACTTAATTCGCATATGAGAGTTTGGTACTCATACAGTGCTTGAAGTGTTCCCTGTGAAGCTTCGGCTTGATATGGCGTGTAAGCTGTGTAAAATTCACTACGATTTGAGAGAGCATCAACGGCTGAGGGGATGATGTGATCATAATATCCACCACCTAAAAAACAGACTTTGGAGGTTTCGTTTTTATTTGCTAACTCTTTGAAGTTTTCATACACTTCAAATTCACTCAAACCATCTTTTAGCTCAAACTGTTTTGCTCTTAACTCTTGAGGAATCGAGTCAAAAAGCTCCTGTTCATCTTCTATATCTATCTGCGCAAGCATCGCCTGCACATCATCTTTTGTATGTGGAGTGTATGGCATAGTATCTTCTACAGTGCTGAGATGAATATTTTGTACTCACTCTCGTCCAGTAGAGTATCCATTTCACTGCTATCACTCACTTTTATCTTTAGTATCCAAGTTTGAGAAGCATCATCATTTAAAAGTTCAGGCGCAGTATCTAACTCCGAATTTACCGCGACAACTTCACCACTAAGCGGTGCATAGATGTCACTAGCAGCCTTGACTGACTCTATAAAAGCGATACTCTCACCCTTCTTTGCAACTTGTCCCATCTCAGGAAGTTCAACAAAAGTTATATCGCCCAACTCTTTAATCGCATAGTCTGACAAGCCTACTGTTGCAATGTCACCGTCAAGTTCTGCCCACTCATGTTCATTTGTATATTTTTTCATCTTATGTCCCCTTTTTTGCGGGCAAAGCCCACCAAAAATTCCTCGCGACTAAAGCACAACCTTCGGTCGTAAGAACTTATTTTTATTTTTTTTACTAAAGCTTTTGCTATCGCAAAGAAAGCACTTAACCTTGGAAGTAAATTCCTCTGGTTAATGACAAAACTATCTTAATAAAATGGAAGTTTTGTTACCTCTATCGGTATATTTCCTCTTGCACTTTGCAACTCTTGTTTCGCATTTTCATCAAAAAGTTGCGTATCTACAAAACCTAGACCTATACCACTTTGGACAGATGGAGAGTATGTTCCACTTGTTACTACTCCTATCTTTTGACCATTTTGATATATCTCAAAACCTTGTCTTGGTGATCTTTTTGAGTTTGTTTTAAATGCTATGATTCTCTTTTTGGCACCTCTGTTTTTTTGCTCTAAAAGTGCTTTTTTGCCCGTGAAATCATGGCTATCATACTGCACAAACATATCTATCCCCGCCTCAAGTGGAGTAGTTTGCTCGTCCAATTCATGACCATACAAACTATACCCTTTTTCAAGGCGTAAAACATCTCTAGCTCCAAGTCCCGCTGGAACTGCACCCAAGTCGATGAGTCTATCCCACAGTTTTAAAGCTGTTTCGTTATCTACATATAGCTCATATCCTAGTTCACCAGTATAACCCGTTCGGCTAATGGTTGCCTTTGCTCCTAAAAGCTCACTCTGCTTAAATCCAAAAAACTTCAACTCTGCCAAATCAAAAGATACTATCGTTTGAAGTATCTCTTTGGATTTTGGTCCTTGGATATCTATCTTGGAGACTTCATTGGATCTGTTTATAAATGTACCACTTTTGATGTGAGATTTTATCTGCTCAAAATCCACATCGATCCTAGCTGCATTTACTACAAACATCAGGTGCGTAGCATCTAGTTTATAGACGATGAGGTCATCTATGACGCCACCTTTTTCATTTAGCAAGAAGCCGTATTTGCATTTGCCAACTGGTAGTTTTACAAAATCGGTCGTACAAGCATTGTTGATACCGCTATTTGCGATATCTCCTTCATAAAAAAACTCACCCATATGCGAGATATCAAACAAAGCTGCACCATTTCTGCATGCATCATGTTCTTTTATGACTCCCTCATATTGAACTGGCATCTCCCAACCACAAAAGCCAACATTTCTAGCGTTTAACTCTTTGTGTTTGTCAAATAGTGCCGTCCTTTTTAACTCTTCCATTTTGACTCTTTATGTTAAATTTTGAAACATTTTAGCCAAAAATAGATTTTAAAATAATAAAATTGTAGTATAATCAAGATATTGAATCAAAAGGCAAAAAATGAAAATATATGAAAATCCTACGCTATACATAGAGATAGAAAACTCTGAGATACCGTGGCTTAAGATTTTTCCACAAAAGAGTTATAAAGAGTTGAGCGATTGTGATGACAAGACTAGAGACAAGCTTCTTAAAACCATGCTGATAGTTGAAAAAGAGATGATAAAATACTATCAACCAAAAAAGATAAATATAGCTATGTTTGGGAACTACCTGCCCCATCTTCATATACATGTAATGGCAAGATTTGAAAATGACTCTTTTTTTCCTGAGCCTATGTGGGGTAAAAAACAGAGAGATGGCAAACTAGATTTACCTAATTTTGACAAGTTTATAGAGTTACTTATAAAAACTTTAAACAATGCGTGAGATTTGGGTAGATTTTTGCAAAGCGATTTAACAAAAGGAGATATCAAGAGGCATTTGAGAAATATCGCTATTCCCTCTAGTATCGGATACTTTTTCCACACTATGTTTAATGTAACAGATACCTACTTTGCCGGCTCTGTTTCTACTGTTGCGTTAGCTGCACTCTCACTTACTTTTTCGATATTTTTTCTCATTATCGCTATCGCTGGTGGAATGAGCCAAGCATTGACTGCACTCATAGGAAATGCTCTAGGAGAGGGCAAAAAAGAGCATGCGAAACAAATCATACTGCACTCAGTCTTAGTTGCCATCTTTTTGTCGTTAGCACTCACTATGATAGGCTTTTTAATATCCCCATTTCTAATGAAAATTTTGGGTGCAAAAGGGCTTTATCTCAAAGAAGCGCTATCATATATATACACCATTTTTGCTGGAGTCATATTTTTTATAGGGGCTTTTTTTACAAATGCCGTTCTTAATTCTCTCGGAAATACAAAAGCATATAGAAACTTTTTGATTGTAGGATTTTTAGCAAATACTCTTTTAGATTTTTGGTTTGTCAAAGGTGGTATCGGCTTACCGGCTCTTGGTATAATAGGTATCGCAAGCGCTACTATTATCATAGAGTGTGGCGGGGCATTGTATCTATTTTTTGAGCTTAAAAAAACATACCTTTTAACGGATATGCCAAAATTCAAATTTGATATGCAGATTATAAAATCTTTCTTCTCTCAAGGTGTCCCTCCCACCATAAATATGTCGCTTATGGCTCTAGGCATGTTCATCATCACATACTACATATCTCATTTTGGACAACATGTAGTGGCAGCATATGGGATAGCGGTCAGGATAGAACAAATAGTTTTACTTCCTGCTATCGGTATCAATGTAGCTGTGCTCTCTATCGTATCTCAAAATTGTGGTGCTCAACTTTATGATAGAGTCAAACAAACTGTTAAATACGCACAAAATGTAGGATTTTTTCTATGGATTATCGGTATGTTGTTTATATATTTATTTGGCAATTTCACAATTCATCTTTTCACACAAGATGAAAAAGTTGCGCAAGCTGGACTAGGATATCTATATGCCGCAGCAACATCTCTATATGCTTATATGCTGGTTTTTATAAATGTCTCACTTTTGCAAGGCATAAAACAACCGACATTTTTGATCTATCTAAGCCTTTTTAGACAGATAATTTTCCCTGTATTTGTATTTACTATATTTTTATACCTGAATCTACCCCTGACATTTTACTGGTGGGGAATCGTATTTACCATATGGTTTTCAGCTTTTTTGATTGTTTGGTATGCAAAAAATAAATTGGCAGGTATTGTTTAAGTATTAAAAATCATCGAGTCTATCTATAATTTGCCCAGCATACTCTTTTTCAATTGCAAAATTTAACAAAGAGATAAGATGTAAATCCATCGTATCTTGATCAATAGAATCAAATGTTGAGACAAAAGAAGCATATAATTTTTGAGATGGATAGGCTCTTTGGTAAGCTAAGAGTAAATTTTCACTAGCTTTGAATCCGCCACTCTGTGAAGTTGAATCAAATACGGTACATATCAAATTTTTATGAAGCTGCATAACAAAATCACTTTTTCTCAAGATATCTATAAAAACTTTTTTTTCAATTAACTCCTTAGAGTAAAAAAGCGTCATACTAAAATCTACCTTATATCTTTTGTACCTATAAAAAAAATAAGATGAAACTTCAGATAACTTTTTGCTCTCGTTGGCATAAGATATTTCTGCAATAATTGTATCCATAACACTCCCCTCATACAATTATATCAAAAAAATAGTTAGATTTTTTACAATTTCTCCGCCTTTTATGATTTTACAATATAATCCTCTATGATTTTTGATGAGTTTGGGCAGTTTTGCTCCAAATACACTTAGATGGTTGCAAAGTGTGCATTTTTCAGTTATCTCTATGAGGGCATCTACGATTTGCAATCTGTCTCCAACTTGAAGGGTGTGTGGGTCAAAATCAAAGAGTATATTTTCTCCATAACTTCCTCTTTGGAGCTCTATTCCCTCTTCTTTTGCCATGTCGTATGATTTTTTACCTATAATCATCACTGTTTTATGAAGTTCGTCTCCTGCAAACTTATCATTTTCTATACCATAGCCCTCTTTCAAAACAAGCTTTTCTACCTTTGGCCTAGGAAGCCCGCTTGAGCCTTTTGTTGCGCTAAAAGTATCTAAAACTTTCCCTAAAATCTTTTTATCCAAATCATTTCCTTAAGATATCCTAAAAATATAACACTAGTATTATAATATCTTAAACATTAAAATATGCAAAATTTATCTTATCCCTTGAATTCCCAATCCAAAATCATCTCCTATCTCCATATCGCTCCCCATAAATTTTACTCCGCCTACCACAGGAGAAGTTTCACACAAAATCGGAGCATCAAGGTCTAGCATAGTGATGATTTCACTTCTAGCTGAGGCTACATGTAGAGCTGCTCCTACGCTTATAGCACCCTCAAGCATACAGCCCATCATACACTTTACTCCATAAAGCTTACAGATATCTGCTATCAGCAATGCCTTTGAAATTCCACCACACTTGTCTAACTTTATATTGACAAAATCTACCGCTTTGGCTTCTAAAATTTTTATAGCATCTTTGGGAGAAAACACGCTTTCATCCGCAAGCAAGGGTACAGATGTCCTCTGCTTTATATATTTCAATCCTTCCAAATCATCTTTTTTTACAGGTTGCTCTATCATCTCTATAGGAATATTTTCAGCTTCTATGCTATTTAAAAATTCGACACACTCCTCTTTGCTCCATCCTTGATTTGCGTCTAGTTTCAAAGAGGTCTCTACATGTAGAGCTTTGTGGATCATTTTAACCCTTTGGATATCCTCTTTGTAATCATCTCCAAGCTTTATCTTAAGAGAGTTAAATCCTCTGTTTTGCGCCTCCAATGCATCTTTTATCATAGTTTTCGTATCATTTAAACTTATGGTTATACCTGTTTTGAATTTTTTTCTATTTCCGCCTAATAGCCTATATAGTGGCACTTTTAAGTTTTGGGCAAACAGATCATAAAGTGCTATCTCTACTGCTGACTTGGCACTAAAATTTCCTTCTAGTGCATTATGAACAGCATTTAAAATCTCCGTAAAATTTGATACTGATTTTCCGCTTATATCCCTTTGTATCATATCTACGGCACCTATAATCGACTCTTTGCTCTCTCCTGTAACAGCTAGAGTTGGAGCAGTTTCTCCATATCCTATCATTCCGTTTTCAGTTTCGATCCTCAAAACGATAGATTCTAACACATCTACTCTTCTTAGGGATGTAACAAAAGGTTTTATGAGTGGCACTTTTATGACTTTTAAAGTTATATCTTTTACAAACATTCTGTTTTTACTCACTTTTTTGAAAATAAGTACAGATTATACCAAAATTTCAACTCTCTCGCTATTTTTAAGATTTAAAAAATGAAACTTTGATACAATTATGTCGGTACAAAAAAATAATGGAGGTAAAACATGAGAAAAATACTCATAACAGCGTTGTTGTTTGTAACAACTTTGGTTTATGCTGCACCTAAGTATGGTGGCGTATTGGTTTTTGGAAGAAGTGGCGATTCGGTCGCACTTGACCCAGCACATGTAACTGACGGTGAGAGCTTTTATGGCTCAACTCAAGTATATAACAATCTAGTTCAATTTAAAAATGGTACTACTGTGATGGAGCCGGGACTTGCTACATCTTGGGATGTTGCAAAAGATGGTCTTAGCTATGTCTTTCATCTAAGAAAAGGTGTATATTTTCACCCAACAAAATACTATAAAAAGAGAAATGAGTTTACAGCTGATGATGTTGTATTTTCGCTCAAAAGACAGTTTGACAAAACAAATCCTTACAATAAGATAGGAGGCTCTTTTAAGTATTGGGGTGCTATGAATATGGACAAAATCGTAAAAGATGTTATCAAGCTTGACAAATATACTGTCAAAATCACTCTTAAAAAGCCTGAAGCTCCATTTCTCTCAAATATGGCTATGGACTTTGCTTCGATTTTATCAAAAACATATGCTATGGATTTGTTAAAAAAAGGCAAAGCAGACAGACTCTCAAGATATCCTGTAGGAACTGGTCCATTTGTTTTGGTTAAGTGGATAAAAGATGACAAAATGATATTTAGTGCAAATGAAAACTACTGGGAAGGTAAGCCATATATCAAAAAACTTATCTTAAAAGTTGTACCTAACTCTTCTGTTAGAGCAGCCGAATTAAAAGTTGGCTCAATCCATGTAATGGACTTTCCAAATCCTGAAGAGATAGCAGGACTTCAAGCAAATCCAGCTATAAAACTTGTCAAGCAAGAGGGTTTAAATGTCGGTTATTTAGCACTTAACGAGATTAAAGTTCCTGCTTTTAGAGATGTAAGAGTAAGAAGAGCTATAAATTATGCTATAAATAAAAAAGCGATAGTAAAAGCTATATATGCTGGTTTTGGTAAGCCTGCATACGCACCGATTCCACCAACCATGTGGAGCTACAATGCGAACATCAAAAAATTCAAATACAACCCTGCAAAAGCTAAAGAACTTCTGAAAGAGGCAGGTTACCCAAAACTATCATTTGAACTTTGGGCAATGCCTGTATCTCGTCCATATATGCCAAATGCTAGAAAAGTAGCTGAAGCTATGCAAGCAGACTTAGCAAAAGTTGGAGTAACTGTAAAAATTGTAAGCTATGACTGGGGTACATACCTGGACAAAGGTGAGCACTTTTTAGATGACTCTTGCATATTGGGATGGACTGGTGATAATGGTGATCCAGACAACTTCTTAAATGTACTTCTAAGCTCAAATGCTGCAAAAATCCCAGCCTCTAATGTTGCTGGTTGGAAAAATAAAGATTTTGATGCATTAATCGCAAAAGCAAAAGTAACAACTGACATAAAAGAGAGAACAAAACTCTATATGAAAGCTCAAGAGATATTTGCCGATCAAGTTCCTTGGGTAACAATAGCTAACTCTTTAGTGGTTGAACCAATCAGAAAAAGCGTCATGAACTTCAAACTTGACCCTATGGGCAAAAGAAGATTCAATAAAGTATGGTTTGATAAATAACAGACCTCTACATGTAGGCAATTTTATGCCTACATGTAACTTTTTGTTTGACTTGCATAATCGCTAAGGCTTCACACTATGGGTGCCCCAAAATCAAAGATTTTGACCCATAGGTTGCAGAGTCGCTCATATGCAAGTCAAACAAAAAGTTAATTTTTTAGGAGCAATATTTGTTTTCTTACATTGTTAAAAGACTACTTTGGACAATTCCCACCATTTTTGGTGTAACACTACTTGTTTTCTCTATGGTGCACTTAACACCGGGAGATCCGGCCGCTGCCATACTTGGCGACAAAGCCAATCCAAAATCTATCGCAGATTTAAGAGCTCAGATGGGACTTGATAAACCACTCTATGAGCAGTACTTTATATATATAAAAAACTTATCTCATGGAGATTTTGGAAGATCTGCAAATAGTAACGAGCCTGTCATCAGCGAATTTTCAGATCGTTTTCCTGCTACGGTTGAACTCTCTATGGTAGCTATGCTTTTCGCTGTATTTTTAGGAATCGGGGCTGGCATCATTTCCGCTGTTAAGCGGTACTCGATATTTGATTATGGGAGTATGTTTGGAGCGCTTGCAGGGGTCTCTATGCCTGTTTTTTGGCTTGGGCTCGTGCTCATATACTTCTTTTCGGTGCGGCTCGGTTGGCTTCCTGTATCAGGGCGGCTTGGATATGAATATGACATAGACCATATAACTGGTTTATATCTTGTCGATTCTCTTCTTACGGACAATATTCCAGCTTTTTGGGATGCACTAAAACACTTAATCCTCCCTGCTATCGCACTTGGAACGATACCTATGGCGATAATCGCAAGGATGACAAGAAGTAGTATGATTGAAGTGATGAAAGAGGAGTATATAAAAACAGCTCGCGCAAAAGGGTGCAGTAGGTTTCAAGTCATCTTTATCCACGCACTTAGAAATGCCATGATGCCTGTTGTCACGATAATCGGTCTGATGTTAGGAAGTCTATTTGCCGGAGCGATTTTGACTGAGACAACATTCTCCTGGCCAGGCATCGGAAAGTGGCTTGTAAACGCCGTATACCAAAGAGATTTTCCCGTTATACAATCAACCACCCTCATCATCGCAATCATATTTATAATTGTCAATTTTATAGTTGACCTCTTATATGCCTTTATAAATCCAAAGATAAGGCTCAGCTGATGGAAAGATTACTCGAATTTATAAAACAATACAAAAGAAACAGGTCTGCAGTGGTTGGTTTTATCGTAGTTGTGCTACTTATCTCTACGGCTATCTTTGCTCCGATAGTTGCACCATATTCGCCAGATATCCAAAATCTAGCAGATAGGCTGATTCCGCCAATGTGGGATGCGAAAGGGGTGAGTAGCCATGTCTTAGGAACTGATGATTTTGGAAGAGACCTATTTTCAAGAATCATTTTTGGTTCTCGCATATCTTTGATGGTTGGTGCGATATCCGTAGGTGTTTCGCTCTCATTTGGCTTGGTAATGGGTATAGTAGCGGCATATTTTGGTGGCAAAACTGACCTTTTTATCATGAGAATTGTGGACATTATGCTCTCAATACCAGCCATACTGCTTGCTATTGTGATAGTTTCTATTTTAGGACCTAGTCTCTTTAGTGCTATGACAGCTATAGGAATAGTCGGAATTCCGACATATGCCAGAATCGTAAGATCTTCAGTTTTGGCTGAGAGAGAGAAGGAGTATGTCATAGCCAGCAGGATAAATGGCTCATCAAATATCAGACTCATGTTTGTTGTTATCTTACCAAACTGTGCAAGCCCTATCATAGTACAAGCCACCATGGGCTTTGCTTCGGCTGTTTTAGAAGCTGCGGGTTTGAGTTTCTTGGGACTTGGTGCTCAACCACCAACTCCAGAGTGGGGCGCGATGCTAAGCGACTCTTTGCAGTTTATAACTACTGCTCCTTGGATGATATTTTACCCAGGAGTTGCTATATTTTTAACAGTTCTTAGTTTCAATCTTATGGGTGATGGACTCATGGATGTGTTAGATCCAAAGTTGAAGGATAAATGATGAATTTACTTGAAATAAAAAATTTAAAGACATATTTTTATTCTGATGCAGGAGTAAACAAAGCAGTAAATGATATAAGTTTTGAAATTCCAAAGGGCAAAACAGTCTGTATAGTCGGTGAGAGTGGAAGTGGAAAGAGCATCACATCACTATCCATTATGAGGCTGATTGACCCACCCGGAAAGATAGTTGACGGAGAAGTGATATTTGAAGGAACAGATCTATTAAAGCTAAGCGATAAAGAGATGAGAAAAGTGAGAGGCAGAGATATATCTATGATATTTCAAGAGCCTATGACTTCACTCAACCCCTCATATACCGTGGGTTATCAGATAGATGAAGCTCTTAGACTGCACCAAAAACAGTTAAATAAAAAGCAGAGATTTGAAAAAGTTGTGGAATCTTTGGAATTGGTCGGTATCCACAATCCAAGGGAAAAGTACAGAGAATATCCATTTAAATTAAGTGGTGGACAAAGACAAAGAGTGATGATAGCCATAGCCATGGCATGTGAACCAAAGATGCTTATAGCGGATGAGCCAACTACTGCACTAGATGTTACTATCCAAGCTCAAGTGTTGGATCTTATGAATGATTTGCAGAAGAAGAAGGGGACTTCTATCCTCTTCATAACTCATGATTTAGGGGTTGTATATCAGATAGCTGATGAGGTTGTTGTGATGTACAAGGGACACATAGTAGAAAAAGCAAGTGCAAAAGAGCTCTTTGCAGACCCTAGGCATCCATATACAAAAGCCCTACTACACTCTATCCCTGTGCCAGGCGTTACTCCTAGAAAATCCAAGCTCGATACTGTTGATGAAAATGTTGATTATCTATCGTTTCCTAAGGAGATCAGATGAGCGAAATCGTTTATGAGATAAAAAATTTAAAAAAACACTATGAGATAAACTTAGGGCTGTTTAAAAAACCAAAAATCATAAAAGCGGTAAATGGCATATCATTTAATGTGAAAAAAGGAGAGGTACTCAGTATAGTTGGTGAGAGCGGTTGCGGAAAATCTACAACTGCAAAACTCATCTTAAAGATAGAAGAGCCAACTAGCGGTCAAATCTTATTTGAAGGTGAAGATATAACAAAACTGCAACATCATGAACTGAGTGAGTATAGAAAAAAAGTTCAAATCATCTTTCAAGACCCCTACTCTTCGCTAAATCCAAGGTGGAAAGTGGGCTCCATCATAGGCGAGCCTCTGAAACTAAATACCGATATGAGCGACAAAGAGATAAAAGAGAGAGTGCTTTATCTGATGGAGAAAGTTGGTATGCATCCTGATTGGTTTGAAAGATATCCTCACCAATTTTCAGGAGGTCAAAGACAGAGGATAGGAATCGCAAGAGCTTTGGCACTAAATCCTGAAGTTATAGTTTGTGATGAGCCTGTGAGTGCGCTTGATGTCTCTATTCAGGCACAAGTTTTAAATCTTTTGTTAGACCTCCAAGAGGAGTTTAACTTAACATATATATTTATTTCACACGATTTAAGTGTTGTTGAGCATATTTCAGATAGAATTGTGGTTATGTACTATGGAGATATCGTAGAACTTAAAAGTGTAGAGGATCTTTTCAATAATCCCGAAGCTGACTATACAAAAAAACTCCTTAGTGCAATTCCAACGATAAAGGAATAGATAAATATGGAAGAGACAATAGATAAAAAAAGCATTTTAAGCTATCTTTGTGATTATAAAGAGTGGACTGTTTTTTTAAAAAGATTTATACTGCTTATAGTTTTGGCTATCGTAGCTTTTGTGCTGTGGTTTTTCCCTATCAGCCTTATAGTTGCACCATTTTATAGCATCACTACAGACAAGGTTCCCACTGTAAAGATTTACAAAAATCTAGTTGGCAAAACCACAACAGATGCTCTTAAAAGTGGGCTTCAAAACCTACTAGACGAGGGCTTGGTTACAAACTTTGTTGGTGTTAGAACTTGGATAGACAACAAATACTATGAACAAGTCGGCAAAATAGAGATGTATAGAATAGGTCTATATACACTTGAAAACAACCTCGCAAGAAACAGAGGAACTGGTGGCGCAAATGAGCATATAGTTCAGGCAAGATCTGATGTATATGCTGATTTTAGAATTCCAATGTTCACGAGTTACAGCACAAGAGTTAAAGAGGCCATATCAAATATAGATATATACTTGAAACAACTAAAAGAGGATAAAGATAAAAGTATGGCAGACAAAAGAGCTGTCTTTATAGTCAACTCTGACAATCTCGCGGTTGCACTTGACAGGCTCAAACAGCAACTTCAAACCAATCTTATGCTAAAAACAACCTTTACAACGCAAGATGACAAGTTTTATAGGATAAAAGGCAATTTGATAGCCATGTACTATATACTAAAGGGGATCGAGTATGATTTTAAAAGCAAGATGGTAGATAAAACCTCTTATGAAGAGAATTTTATACCTATGATGAACCTACTCAAACAAGCTATAGCCCAAAATCATATCGTAGTCTTAGAATCACTAGGACACCTCTCAAAGCTAGTCAAAGATGCCAGTTTGATTTCACAAAAATTAGCAGAACTCAGAGATAAATTAAGGAATGGATAAAATGGATATATTGATAGAATATTGTGTTATTTGAAACTATTTGCCAAGAGCTTCCCGTGAGGAAGAAGAGATAAAAAAAGCATTTAGTGATGCCAAAGTGACACTCAAACCGGGCGGAAAAGGTGTTTTTGATATAAGTTTAAATGGAAAATTGATATTTTCAAAACTCCAAAAAGTGGGAGCACTCGTTGAGAGATACCCAGACCCTGGCGAATTGGTAAGACTTATAAAAAAAGAGGGGTTTTATATATCTCCTTTAAGAGTAGAGAGGGCTTTTTTACAACTTTTAAAAGAGGTCTCTCCTTGCAAGCTTTTAGAAACTCAATGTAGCTACAAAGATGGAATTTTTAGAGTTAAAGATTCTGCTTTTAATCTAAAAAGATACAAAAATGTATATCTTCTTGGTTCAGGCAAAGCCGTATTGCCAATGGCTGAGTCAATTCAAAGTATATTGACAAACAGAGTAGAAGAGACACTAATCATCGGAGCATATAGAAGCAGTAAAAAACTAAAAAACACAACCTATATACAAAGCTCTCACCCCATACCATCCCAAAAAAGTGTAAAGGCAGCAAAACTGATAAAGAAAAAGCTTGACTCAATGCAAGATGATGATTTCTTTATCTATCTTCTCTCTGGTGGAACATCATCTCTACTAGAAATACCAAAGGCTGGAGTTAGCCTAGAGGAGATACAAGCAAAAACCAAAGAGTTGTTAAAAACTCCTATATCGATACACAATATAAATAAAATAAGAAAAAATCTATCTTCTATAAAGGATGGAAAACTCGCAAAAAATTGTAAAGCACGAGGAGTTGCTCTGGTTCTGAGCGATGTTTTGGGAGATAATTTAGAAGATATAGGTTCGGCTCCCCTGTACCCAAACGAGAAGATTGAACATTTTATCATGGGTTCAAACAGAACTGTTCTTCAAGCTGCCAAAAAAATTCTTGGTAAATTTTACAAAACCAACATCATAGACGAGCCCATCAAAGATGAAGTAAAAGCAGAAGCAAAAAAATTATCCGACTTTGCATCTAAGCATAGAAATAGCAACAGATGTTTTCTTTTTGGAGGCGAAGCGACTGTAAACATGGATAAAAAGGGAAAAGGCGGAAGAAACCAGCATTTAGCACTTACTTTTTTAGATACTTTTAACCATGACTTCAATATAACGCTACTATGTGCCGCAACAGATGGGATAGATGGAAATAGCGACTATGCAGGCGCCATAGTAAACATAAACAAAGGAGAAAAAAAGTCCAAAGATATCCAAAAATACTTAAAAGATTTTAACTCCAGTCTATACCATTCTAGTCTTTTTAAGCCTATAAAAACGGATCCCACACACAACAATCTCTTGGATATCGTTATCATGCTGATATATTAACTTTTTTCCTTATATGCCTCATAATCTCCTCTAAAGTCAACAAAAGTACCGTCACTTTTTAACTCTATGATTCTGTTTGCAAATGCATCTATAAGCTCTCTATCGTGTGTTGCGCAAATCACATTTCCGTTAAAATTGTACAAACCCTCTCCTAATGCTATGATAGCTTCCAAATCAAGATGGTTATCTGGCTCATCCAAGACTAAAAAGTTTCCTTTTTGGAGCATCATTTTTGAAAGCATCATTCTGTGTTTTTCACCACCGCTTATACTTTTTATGCTCTTTTTTTGCTCCTCTCCTGAGAAGAGCATCCTGCCTAGACACTTTCTTACTTCATCCACATCTTTTTTCTCACCAAAACCTTGTAGCCACTCATATAAAATCTCATCTCCATCTATAAGGTCTGTTGTGTTTTGAGGAAAATAACTAGGCTCTATCGTAGCTCCCCATTTTACAACTCCACTGTCACTTTTTAAATCTCCTATGATTATACTCAAAAGCGTAGTTTTTCCTATGCCATTTGGTCCTATAAGAGCTATTTTATCGCCTTTTTCAACTCTAAAACTGATCTTATCTATAACTTCTTCATCAAAACTTTTTGAGATATTTTCAACCTCTAGGACTTCATTTCCTATCTCTCTTTTTAGTTTAAAGACTATACTTGGGTCTCTTCTGCTTGAGGTTTGCAAATCTTCGATATTTAGCTTTTCGAGCTGTTTTTGTCGGCTAGTTGCCTGTTTTGCCTTTGAAGCATTTGCTGAAAACCTTCGCACAAAAGCCTCTAACTCCTCTTTCTCTTTTAGTTTTTTATTTCTCTCTAACTCTTGCTGTTTTTGCACTAAATTTGCTGCTATATACCAGTCATTGTAGTTTCCTGTGAACTCTCGTATCTTTTTAAAATCCAAGTCCAGTATATTTGTACAGATTGAGTTCAAAAAGTGCCTATCGTGAGATATAACAACCATAACACCCTCGTGTCTCTTGAGCTGCTCTTCAAGCCATGCTATCGCCTTTAGATCCAGGTTATTTGTTGGCTCATCAAGAAACAGAACTTCTGGTTTATAGTATAAAACTTGTGCGAGTAAAATCTTAAATTTATCTCCACCTGAGAGCGAACTCATCAAATCTTCATGAGTCTGCACCGGAAATCCTAAGGCAGTAAGAGTCTTTTCTATATTTACATCCACTTCATAAGTTGGATCCTCTTCGGCGCAGATTATCTCTAGTTCTGCAAGTCTGTCATTTACTTTTTCATCCTCAAAATCACCATTTATATAGAGATCCTCTTTCTCTTTTATAGCGTCATAAAGCCTTTTATTGCCATACATAACAGCATCTTTCAGAGTAAAATCCTCAAAAGCATACTGGTTTTGACTAAGAGTTCCAACTTTTAGTCCATTTTGGACAGATACATTTCCGCTTGTCGGCTGAAGCTGTTTTGATAAAATCTTCATAAATGTACTCTTTCCAGCTCCATTTGCACCAATCAAACCATATCTTTTACCGATATCTAGCTTCAAATTTATATTTTCAAACAAAACCCTAGAGCCATACCTCATCGTCAAACTATTTACTTCTACCATGAATTTATATCCTAAATTTTTTCGCGATTATAGCATAATGATATAAAAAGAAAAATTTGATATAATATCTAACTTTATACAATATACGATAAAGGTTAGATACTATTTTAGAGGAGTTAAATATGATAAAAAAGATTAATATGATAAAACAAAATAAATTTTTTCAAGCTCAGGAAAATTTTTTTTTAAATTATAGAAAAAAATTTATAGAAGATTTTGTGGATATATTTAAAAAAACTGATTATAATACTACTGATATAGAAAATTTTTATAGTTCTATATTTGACTTTAAAAGTGATTTTTATAACTTACATTTTGATATTTTAAAAAATTTCACTAATGATAATTCTAAAATATACCGAATACTTGCATATCTCTTTTTTAATCTTATAAAAGAGTTTGCAAATCTTAATATTGAAAACAAAGCTAACTCAACTTTTACTCTCATGGAACTATGTTTCGCTTTGCAAGACAATCTCTTAAAAGACACAAAACATGAAAGCGATTTACTCTTCGATGTTATACAAGAGACCAAAAAAGATAAAGATATCATATACCTATTAGATGCCATTAGAAATAAGGAAGAGATAAAGCTTATCTCATATAAGCACCATGATATACATGTACAAAAAATCAAACTTCTTCAAGTCGGAAAAAACTCTTTTTTAGTGGCAATAGACAAAAATCAGGCACTTAACAACTTTGACTCTTTTATGGTTGTTAATGAAAAAACTAAAGAATTTTTCTCATTATCTGTAAAATTTTTTAGTTATAATAAAACTAGAGCCATATTAGAAAACATAACAAAACTAAAAAAACAACCACTTCTAAATAGAAAATACTCCAGAGTACCAATAGCCCAAAATAGTTTAGTTCAAATTATAGGTAATGATGAAATCATTATAGGTAGTCTCATAGATATAAGTCAAGGTGGCATAGGGATCTTAAGTTCTCAAAAAAGTAATCTTAAAAAGGGTGATGATATAGGTGTGATTTTGTCATATGAAGATATGAAAAATTCTATAAAATTAGACTTTAAAACAAAAGGCATACTCACAAGTAAAATTGGAAAGGAGAATGCTTTTAGATATGGTGTTGAACTTATGCTTTGCGAAAAAGAAAAAGACCTGATAAAAGAGCTTGTAGAAAACAAAGGGAGAGGGAAAGAGGGAAAAATTTAGGAGCTTCAAAGCTCCTAAATCAATGTAACTCGCTATTTAAAACTACTTCTCTTTGACTTCTTAAAGCTTGTATCATCCCATTTGTGCTGTTTTGTCTAAAGTGTATGCCGTTTAACCCAGCCAACTCCAAACCTTTAAAAAACTGCATCTCATCTTTTTGCTCGTAGGTAAAATCTGGATTTACCTCTTTGATTTTTTCTAGTTGATTTTTGGATATACCTATCTTTGTTCCTTCAAGTATAGCAATACCCGCATCTACGATACATCCATCTCCCAAAGGTATGCCTGTAACTGAGTTTGCTCCAAGGAGTGTATTTTCTCCGATGCTTACTGGGTTTCCGTTTGTGCCACTTAAAACACCCAATATACTAGCTCCGCCTCCCACATCGCTGCCTTTTGCTACTATGGCTGATGAACTTATCCTACCCTCCACCATCACGGCTCCAGTAGTACCTGCGTTGAAATTGATATAGCTAGCTCCTGGCATAACAGTTGTGCCAGCACTAAGCTGAGCTCCCATTCTCACTTTTGAACTATCTAGGATTCGTGTATTGTCAGCTGGTATGACATGCGAAAGATATCTAGGAAATTTATCTACTGAGTCGATTGTTGGGTATTCGCCCAAGAGTTTAAGCTCTACTTCGTTTTCTCTTAGCCAATCAAGTTCTATCGGCTCTCTTCCACTCCAAGCAACATTTGGCAACAATCCAAAAGCACCGTTTAGGTTCAGACTTCTAAGCTCTGCTTTACCCTGTGAAAGAGCATATAGTTTCAGATACACACTCTCCACACTTTTAGGAGCAACATCTTCAAATATAAAAACCACTTTGTAATCTTCAAGTTCCAAATCCTTACTTAGCCACTTAAGCACATTTATAGCCTGCACATTTTTATGAGCATCTCCAAAAGCCTCATCTAAAAATGGATAAAATGCTTTATATGCGTACTTTATAAACTTCTTGTTTACCTCACCAACAAATTCACTTGCATCAAAATCCACTTCTACACCACTTTGGATAAGTGCTTCCAAAAATATAGAGGCTGAGCCAAAATTTTCATTCCAATTGGCAACAGCAAAATTTGCCTGAAGTGTTAAATCATAATTTAATTGCCCTCTATCAATCTTGGCAATTCCAAAACCAAGAGGTTTTCTATATCCTTTAGCGTCTATATCTGCTAGTAATTTTTTAAACTCTTCAACTGTTTTTATTTTCATTTTATTTCTCCTTTAAGAGGGGTAAAACCCCTCTTAAATTCCTCTCACTAAAGCTACGCCGTTGGCGAGAGTGTTTATATTTTAACTTTCTCGACTAAAGCTACGCCGTTGGCGAGAGTGTTTATATTTTAACTTTCTCGACTATTGCTACGCCGTTGGCGAGAATCTCTTCTATTTTATTCGAAACATATAATCTTTTTGTATCTCTAAACTTAGAGCTGATTATGAGCCTCAACCGCCACTTGTTGTTGAGCATGCGCTTGCTCCACCGTTTACTCCGATAGTTGGCTGGATTGCTTCATTGTCAACTCCACCCTCTTCGTTTACTTCTACTATATAATCCCACAGTTTACTAGCTGCTTTTTGGTATCTTTTTGCAGTTTCACTTTGTGGTTCAAAGAAAGTTACAGGTTTTCCTGCATCTCCACCCTCTCTGATGGCTGGTTCGATTGGAATCTCGCCTAAGATTTGAGTATCAAACTTTTTAGCCAATGGCTCAGTTGTGCCTTTTCCAAATATATCATACTCTTTACCGGTCTCAGGACAGATGAAGCCACTCATATTTTCTACTATTCCGGCTATCGGAATATGAAGCTTTTTAAACATATCCAAACTTCTCTCAGTATCGTCAAGTGCCACTATCTGTGGTGTTGTTACACAAACTCCAGCAGTCACAGGTACACTTTGAGCCAAAGTCAATTGTGCATCTCCAGTTCCAGGAGGCATATCGATAAATAAAACATCCAAGTCGCTCCAAAGTATATCTCTTAAGAGTTGCTCTATCGCTTTCATGATCATAGCCCCTCTCCAGATGAGAGATTGACCCTCTTCCATAAGACTTCCCATACTCATCATCTCTACACCATCTACTAGCATTGGCTTGACTTTGTTTCCGACGACTTCTGGATTTTTACCAACTGAGCCCATCATACGAGGTACATTTGGTCCATAAATATCAGAATCCAAAATACCAACTTTCTTACCTTGACTAGCAAGTGCGATAGCTAAGTTTACTGTTGTAGTTGTTTTACCAACGCCACCTTTTCCACTGCTTACCATCACAAAGTTTTTGATTTGTGGCGCTATGTTTTTTCCACTTTGGGAATTACTCTTTTGAGTAGGAGCTTTAGGCTGTTTTACTGCCACATCAACTCTCTTTGCACCAAGTGCTGTAAGCTTTGAAGTAACTTCTGCTTTTAGCTCATTTGCCACATCTTCACTAGATGAAACTATATCTAACTCTACAAATACATTGTCATCTTTGACATCTATATCTTTTACAAAACCAAAAGAGACGATATCCTTTTCAAATCCAGGATATATAACCTCTTTTAGTTTCTCATTTACACTATTTTTATCTAACATAAAATATAAACTCCTTATTTATTGGGTTTCTCTTTGCCTTTGCCTTAGAGAACAAATCCTCCCTACGGTCTGAGCCTCACGACAAAGACAAAGAGAAACCCAATGATTATTTTACATGATGGAATTTAACACAAAAAAGATAAAAAAAAGCTTTGGTAGTGTATAATATTGTAACACTTTAATAAATAACTGACCTTACGCACTATAAACACACCTAGGCAGAATGAGAAAGCATCATATGCGAGGCAGTTTGCTTTTAGCGTAGCCAAAGCTACGGTGAAAGTGAACTAACGAAGCAGATGGTGCTTTATCGTTCTGTCCTACGGATGATAAAATTTGCACCCTACTGCTGCGTCAGTATAGCTTCATAGTAGTATAACTACAATTTTGCTATACTTCCTTGCATTAGAGTGCAACTTTTATCACCTAGTTGTGCTTATAGTGCGTAAGGTCAGTTACAAAGGACAAAAATTGCCTGATTTGTCTCTGATAATGCTCGGAGCTGGAAATTCGACTCGTTTTAACTGCTCTTGTAAAAAGCAATGGCTTAGATTTGGCTCAACTCCACTTTGGCTGTATGCCGCTAAAAATATAACCTATGAGTTAAATTTTGACAAGATTATTTTGACTTGCTCACAGGACGAGTTAGAGTATATGAAAAGATTTAATGACTCATTTTGTTTTATAAAAGGCGGGAAAACCAGACAAGAATCCCTTCAAAATGCCCTAAAACTCGTGGATACTCCTTTTGTGCTAGTAAGTGATGTAGCTAGAGTCTGCATAGATACAGATATGCTAAAAAGAGTAGTAAATGCGAAAAATATGGGCGATATAGTTGTACCTTACTTGAGTGTAAGCGACACTGTTGTCTATAAAAATGAGACTATTAGCAGGGAAGATGTGAAACTCATACAAACTCCCCAACTCTCTAAAACCAAAATTTTAAAAGAGGCATTAAGTACGGATATCGATTATACTGATGACAGTAGCGCCATAAAAGCAAAAGGTGGAATTGTAACATATGTACCAGGAGACAAGGGAGCAAAAAAATTAACTTTTTGGGAAGATTTGAAAGAGTTGGATTGCAAAATTGAACCAAGTCATGATATTTTTGTTGGAAATGGATTTGATGTACATGAATTTACGAACGATAAACCCATGATGTTAGGCGGTATCAAAGTCCAAGAAACACCTGGTTTTAAGGCTCATTCTGATGGTGATGTGGCGATTCATGCTCTCATAGACTCTCTTCTAGGTGCCATAGGAGCTGGCGACATAGGTGAACTTTTTCCTGATAGTGATGATGAATTTAAAGATATTGACTCTAAAGAGTTACTGAAAAAAGTGTATAGATTTGTAACAAGTGTTGGATTTGAGATTATCAATTGTGACATCACAATAATGGCCCAAACACCAAAACTTAAAAATTTTAAATCAAAAATGTCAAAA
>JALSKH010000010.1 GCA_026988975.1 Campylobacteraceae bacterium | reverse complement strand
ATATATCAGCTATATGCTTAGAGACTGCTTTTCTGTAAGCTCTATATCCTTTTATCTCTTTTGTATTTATATCTCTTATGATTTCAAAATGTGTAAAAACCCAGTAGTATCTGCCATCTTTTGCAAGGTTTTTTATGACAGCCGTTAGATTGTGTCCATTTTGGATTCTATCCCACAAAAGTTTAAAAGCTATACGAGGCATATCCGGATGTCTTACGATGCTATGAGGTTGCCCGATAAGCTCATCTTTAGTATATCCTGAAATCTCAGCAAAATAGTCATTGCACTCAATTATGATGCCTTTTTTATCTGTTTGTGACTCTATGTATTTTGTATTATCTAAAATAATCTCTTTATCTATTGGTTCAGCTCTTTTCATTTTCTCTCTTCCTTTAGTATTTTTTTTCTTATTTTTGGGTTCGTCATATTTTCGCCCCTTAACATTCTTAGCCTCATTTCATTGAAATCTATAAAACCTTTTTTACTCTTTTCATGTGCTCCAAATCCATAGTGCATAGGAGTCTCGAAATCACTTATACTATAATACGCCTTTTTAGCATCTATCCATTTTTTACTATCCATTGAGTATGCCCAAATGGTGACTCTGCTGGGATCTATATTTTGAGCCTTCATCCAAAGAATCGCACATCCCGGATCATCAAAAAAGTGAGTTTTTAAATCTTTTGTGATGACTTCCATTGAAAACTCATCTTTTGAAAGGTACATGTGACATTGTGGGTCTTGCATCTTGTTTGGAACTATCTTTATGGGTATTTTTTCCTTATTTAATTCATTTGCAACATCTCTATTGGACTCTAGTTTGTAAAATAGCAATCCGCCTATAACTATAAGTGGTAATACCACCAATATAACTTTTTTTATCATAACCAAACTCCATTTTTTATAAAATATACTATAGGATACGCACTTATGATAAGGGTGTATATAGTATTAAATATCATAGAGACATTATAGTAAAATTTCTCTTTTCTTTTCTCTAATATAGACATAATCGCACCGCTTACACCATAAAAAGTCCCTATATACAGAGTTACATATAAAACATACCCTATATAGTAATAATCTTTTTGCAGCATACAAAACGGGCAATGGTGAGTTGGAAGCTGATATATATATGTTCCAAAAAACATAATCAAAGATATGATAGAGATAAATACAAATGAGATATTGCCAAGCAAGATGGCTATGCTGTTTTTAAGCATAAAGCCAAGAAGCAAAAAGAGAAAAACAGCATAAAAGATATATACAAAGTATATCTTGTCTATATTGTAGATGAAAGAGATAGAGGATTTTGAAGCAGCAGAAAAGAGTGTCCCGCAACAGCTTACCAATTTACTCACATCTAAAGAGAGGAAAAAATCAATCTCAAGATACACCTCTGTCAGTAAAAATATAAATCCAAATATATAGAGCCAAAACTTATACTTAGTGTATGGTTGATTCTCTTTTTTTAGGTCATAGTTATTTAAAACAAGCCAGAAGCCAAAGATGTATAGATTTAAAATTTTATAAAAAAACATAGATGAGCCAAAACTGACAGAGTTTACTACTCCTGCCCCGCACATGGCTCCTGTGATGATATCTGAGAGTTTGTCTGCAGTGAAGATAAAAAAGAGAAAAAGTGGTAGCTTGACTATGAAGATGTATTTTATAATAGTAGATACCAAAAAACTCTGTTTTTCAAGTTTGTATTGGGCTTGACTTGTAGAGTTTAAATCCCAAGATTTGACAATTTTTATACTTATAACAAAGGCTATAAGACCAAAAAAGATAAATATAAAATCAAGAGTCAGTATGGTTATGATTTCAGGAGTCAGTAGCATTGTATCTCGCCATTTTGTATATCTATCTGCCTGTCTATAAAATCCAAATCAAAAAAGAGTGGATCATGAGAAGCTATCACTATGCTATTTTCACTGCTTTTTAATTTTCTAAGTATCTCTATGAACTCTAGTGAGAGTTTTTTGTCTAGATTTGCCGTTGGTTCATCAGCTATGATTATGGTTGGATTGTTTATCAAGGATCTCATTATAGCGACTCTTTGTTGTTCCCCTCCTGAGAGATTTTTCACTATAACGCCCATTTTAGAGTCTAATGAAAAGCTAGAAAATAACTCTTGAAGCCTCTTTTCGAGCTTTATCGGATCTGGATTTGATGGAATCAATGGAACTATGACATTCTCTTTTGCACTTAAAGTGGGAATGAGATTGTATCGTTGAAATATAAAGCCGATATTTTCTCTTCTAAACAAAGCGGTAAAGTTATCTGCTAGTTTAGATACTCTTTTGCCATCAACTATGACTTCCCCGCTAGTTGGCTTATTTAGTGCTGCTATCAAAGAGAGTATTGTGCTTTTTCCGCTTCCACTAGGACCTTTTAGTAAAACTGTTTCACCCTTGCCTACATGTAGATTTATATCTTTAAGAGCTGTTACTTTGTCTTTAGCTCCTATTTTAAACTCTTTTGTTACATTTTTTAACTCTATCATCTCATCACCTCGTCAGCGTCCATTGATGCAACTCTCCAAGATGGTATGATTGTAGCTGCTATATAGATTGGAACTGTTAGAAAAAATATGATCGCATTTGTCTGAAAATCAAAGGCAAAAGGGAGATCAAAAGCTGGTTTAAGAGTTGAGTAACCTATAAAGATATTTTTTAAAAGAGGTGCATTTAGAAAATATACATAAAAGAGACTCAAACAAAGTGCAGTCACAAATGATGCAAAAGAGAGGATAAAAGCTTCATAAAATTTCTCTTTTAGTATGTCATCTATTTTCCATCCAACAGCTTTCAGTATGCCTATCTCTCTCTTCTCATCGGAACTTATGCCACTAGCCTTATCGTAGATAATCATGAAAAATGTAAAAGCACTTATAACAAAAAGGGCAAGAAAAAGACCACTTTTGTAGTCAAAAAGATTTTGGTAGCTGATGCTTAGATCCTCTTTTGTGACAACTCTGCTATCAGGATATAATGTGGTTATCTTTCTGGCTATATTTGGTATTTCAGTAGGATTTGCTACTTTTACTACAAAATCTACAGCTTCGTTTTTATTCATACCAAAAATTTCTCTAGCTTTTTGGCTTGTAAGCAGGATTATGTCATTTGATTCTAGTTTTGTATCACCTTTAAAAACACCATCAATTTTTATCTTTGTTAATCCGCCATCTGGTTTTACAAAGTTAAAATAGTCTCCATAAAAACTGTTTTGCAGTATCTTTTTTACACCAACTCCTACAAGCATTCCTGAGTCTTTTTTAAGCCTGTCAAAATCAAATTTGTCACATAGTTTAGAGTATAGATCTCTGTATTGATCTTCAAAACTATCTATACCGACTACTGAAAAATTTACACCCGCATTTGCAAAGTAGTAGTATCCCCAGACTCTTGGGATGACTGCTTTAACTCCCTCTATGGCGAGTAGTCGATCAACCCTGCTAAGAGGCATATTTATAGCTCTTCCTGCTTGAAGTCTCTGCACTGTTATATCGGGAAGCTCATTTAGAGTGGTATCTAGTTCGCTTTTTATGGAGTTTGATATAAATAAAATAGAGCTAAGTAAAAAAATCAAAAGAGTAAAAACAAAAAATATAAAGATGTTCTTTGAACCTCTCCTGAAAATCGACAATACAGAAAAATCTAATAAAAATCTATTTATCTTGTTTTGCAACTTCTATCCTTGATGGTAAATTCTTTTGAATTTCACTATAGTTATAGACAAAAGTGGATGGAAAATTTTCACTTAGTGTCGGTGAGTTACTAAATATAGAAAATGTATCGCTAAGGCTCCTGTGTCTTACATAGTGTGTCTCATTTGATATCGCCAAATCAGGAAGTGTAACCAATCTGACAAAGAGACGCTTATCTATGCTGTTTTTATCTTGAACGCTAAGATATATAGTCTCTATTGAAATAAGTAAAACAGTAGCCAATATAAATAAAAGTACAAATTTCGTTTTAAAACTCATCTTTATCTCTTCTATTTATACGACTATGATTACATATCAAGGTATCTTATTAGACCGACACTTATTTTACTATAAGGGATAGTTTTGGTTCCTTTATATTTAATAGTAAAAACCTTTACGCTAGCATCATCTTTTAGTGGAATAAGGTCATCTCCGTGTGGACCAATTACTCTGCTACCAAAAACATACAGAGCTTTTTTTGCATCCAATTTTGTACCAGTTAAAAAATCTTGAACAAACATATTTTTGATGTGTGAGTCTATAAATTTGTGATCAATAAAGTATTTTTGATGATAAAATACCTGCATCATTGCTTTAACTGATACAAATTGAACCTTCTTACCGTTTTCTAAAGTGGCTTCACACAAAAACTTTTGATACTTCTTGAGTGGGAGTTGGTATGCGGGATCATTTGCTTTTTGATCTAGCAGTTTTATCTCTCCTGCAAACAGAGATAGTGATAATATTAAGAGTGTTAAAATGAACTTTTTCATCAGTTTTCCTTACAGTAAGTCTTTTTTCTTAAATGCAATGTAACCCATAAATGAGAAAATTAACCCCAAAATTATAGGGTAAAATATTGAATAAATCATTAACAGTTTTGCACCTAGTGTATCCAATAGATAGTAGGCAACAGGACCTATTACGGTTAGTTCTGGATCAAACAGTGAGATAGCGCCTATTCTAAATACTTCTATCGGGTTCAGTAGAGCAATAGTGATAATGAGACCATCACTAGCTCTTCCTTGTAGCATCAATCCAATAAGAGCAATGTCGATAAAAGCCAGCAACACTATCCAAATCATAAATGAACTTCCCACTGCAATATCAGATGATTTTACGATAGTAGATACAAAAAATGCGATACCTAAAAATACAAAACACATTGCAAAAAGAAGTGCTGAGTAGAGTGAAATCATACCCCATGGTAGCTCCCCTCCTTTTGCTATGCCAAAGCCAATGCCTAAAATCAAAGCAAATATAACAGGTAGAAAAACTGTCATAAAACGACCTAGCATTTTCCCCCAA
>JALSKH010000009.1 GCA_026988975.1 Campylobacteraceae bacterium | reverse complement strand
AGTATGTGGATGGCTCCTGGGGTTTGATGCTAATTTTGTTTGGATATAATATTGTAATTTATACTTAAAAAAGAGAAATAATGACGCATAAGATAGCCATAATAGGATTAGGATACGTGGGTTTACCGTTAGCTCATGCTTTTTCTAGTAAATATAAAGTAGTGGGTATTGACATTAACCAAGATAGGATTAATGAGCTTAGCAGTGGATTTGACAGAACCTTAGAGTTAACGGAAGCACAAGTTCAAGAAACCATAGCCAATGGGATGAGATACACTACAAATATAGAAGATGCAAAAGATTGTAATATCTATATCGTTACCGTACCAACCCCCATAGACAACGCCAATGAGCCTGACCTTACGCCACTAATTAAATCTTCAGAGGCTGTGGGAGGGGTGCTTAAAAAAGATGATATTGTCATTTATGAATCGACTGTTTACCCAGGCGTGACAGAAGAGGTATGTGTGCCTGAACTTGAAAAGGCTTCAGGACTTAAGTTTAATGAAGATTTTTTCTGTGGTTATAGCCCAGAGCGAATTAACCCAGGGGACAAAGAGCATACGGTAACCAAGATACTTAAAATCACCGCAGGTTCAACACCTCAAACAGCCAAGAGAGTAGATGAACTTTACAAAAGCATCATCACAGCAGGTACACACTTAGCACCTAGCATTAAAGTAGCTGAAGCGGCTAAAGTCATAGAAAACACCCAAAGAGATGTAAACATCGCCCTCATGAATGAATTGGCGATGATATTTGATATGATGCAAATTGACACCTCTGCGGTTTTAGCTGCAGCTGGTACAAAGTGGAACTTCATTAAGCTTAGTCCTGGGCTTGTGGGTGGTCACTGTATTGGGGTTGATCCTTACTACCTTACCTACAAAGCACAAGCACTTGGCTATACGCCAAATCTTATTTTGGGTGCTAGAAACATTAATAACAGCATCTCTAAACTTATTGCTGACAAAGCCATTAAGTACATGGTTAAAAATGACACCAAACTCAAGGGGTCTAAAGTTTTAGTTTTGGGTGTGACTTTTAAGGAAAATTGCCCCGATATGCGTAATACCAAAGTGGTTGATATTATTGCTGAACTTCAAGAGTTTGGGTGTGATGTTGAGGTTTATGACTACTGGGTTGATGAGAGCGATAGGGTAGCTAAAGATGTCAATTTTATTGATGCCTTGCCTTATGATTCCAATAGATATGATGCGATTATTGTCGCCGTTGGTCACGATAAGTTTAAAGAGATTAGCCAAGAGCAATACGCAGGACTCTCTAATGGTGAACCCATTATTATTGATGTCAAAGGCATTGTCAAAAAACCTACATGGAGACTATAATGAAGAAAAATTTTGCACTCATAGGAGCTTCAGGATACATTGCTCCAAGACACATGAAAGCCATTAAAGAAACAGATAATGAGCTAGTTGTTGCCTATGACCCTTATGATGGTATTGGGATTATGGACAGTAATTTTCCTCAAGCTGATTTTTTTACGCAGAGTGAGCGTTTTGAAGATTTTTTAACATCTTGGAGTCGAGAAAATGGTAAAAAATTAGACTACATCGCAATTGCTAGTCCTAACTACTTGCATAAAAGTCACATACGCGTAGCCTTACAAAATGGGGCAGATGCCATTTGTGAAAAACCTTTGGTTTTAAACCCTGAAGATATAGATGCTTTGAAAATTGTGGAAAAAGAGACAGGAAAAAGGGTTTACAATATTTTACAACTTAGACTGCACCCCTCAATCATTGAGCTTAAAGAAAAAATAGCCCAAGCCTTAGTGAAAAACCCAAATAAAATTTATGACATAGATTTAACCTACTTAACAAGCCGTGGAAAATGGTACTTTGAGAGCTGGAAAGGCAAAGAGGAAAAATCTGGTGGCATTGCCTCAAACATTGGGGTACATTTTTACGATATGCTCACTTGGATATTTGGAGAGGTTGAAGAGAACATAGTACATGTAAAAACAGCAGATTGTAACGCAGGTTCATTCAAACTTAAAAATGCCAATGTGCGTTGGTTTTTAAGTGTAAACTATGACTATATTCCTCAAGAGATTCGTGATGCAGGACAGAGAACTTACCGAAGTATTACCGTTGATGGTGATGAGATAGAGTTTTCTGGTGGATTTACCGATTTGCATACTAGAAGTTATGAAGAGATTTTAAAAGGGAATGGTTTTGGGCTTGATGAAGCGTATGGTTCTATTGAAACCGTTTCAACCATTAGAAACCTTGATGCTGTTGGATTAAAAGGGAACTACCACCCATTTTGTAAAAAAGTGATAAGTTAGATTATGTCTTTTTTTAGCCATGAAACAGCCATTATTGATGATAATGTAGAGATAGCAGAGGGTACAAAAATATGGCACTTCTCTCACATATTATCAGGTACAACCATAGGTAAAAACTGCTCTTTTGGTCAAAACTGCGTAGTGGGTGGAAATGTAAGCATTGGAAATGGTGTAAAAGTACAAAATAATGTCTCCATATACAAAGGTGTAGAGGTAGAAGATGATGTATTTTTAGGTCCATCTATGGTCTTTACCAATGTCATTAATCCTAGAGCATTCATACAACGCAAAGAGGAGTTTAAACCTACACTTCTTAAAAAAGGTTGCTCTATTGGAGCAAATGCGACTATTGTTTGTGGTGTGACTATTGGAGAGTATGCACTCATTGGTTCAGGAGCAGTGGTAAACAGAGATGTAAAACCATTTTCTTTGATGGTGGGTGTTCCTGCCAAGCAGATAGGCTGGGTTGGGATTAGTGGGAATACTTTGGCGTTTACAAATAATAAATCCCAAGATGATTTTGCTATATATATTTTAAAAGATGATAATTTAGAGGTAATAAAAAAATGAAAATAGATTTTGCAAATTTACAATATCAATATCAACTATATAAACAAGAGATAGATGAAGCAATCCATAAAGTCTTAAATAAATCAAATTACATTATGGGCAATGCAGTCAAAGAGTTAGAAGAGAATCTACAAAAGTTTACAGGTGCTAAGAACGCTATTACTTGTAGCTCTGGAACAGATGCTCTACTCTTAGCTATGATGGCACTAGATATTAAGCCTGATGATGAGGTTATTACTACGCCTTTTACCTTTATTGCCACGGCTGAAAGCATTGCTTTTTTAGGAGCAAAGCCAGTATTTGTAGACATAGATGAAAAAACTTATAATATTGACCCCTCTAAAATAGAGGAAAAAATTACTTCTAAAACAAAAGCGATTATGCCTGTAAGTCTCTATGGACAACCCTCTAATATGGAGGCTATTGAAGCCATAGCCAAAAAACATAACTTAAAAGTAATCGTTGATGGAGCTCAAAGTTTTGGAAGCAGTTTTAATGGAGTATCTGACTCAAATTTAGGCGACATCTCAACCACAAGCTTTTTCCCTGCCAAGCCTCTAGGGTGTTTTGGAGATGGAGGAGCTGTCTTTACCAATAGTGATGAATTAGCTCAAAAAATGAAATCACTTAGAGTTCACGGACAATCTAAACGATACCATCATAAATACATAGGAATGGGTGGACGTATGGATACACTTCAATGTGCTATTGTCGATGTAAAGCTTAAATATTATGCAAAAGATTTAGCTCTGCGTCAAGAGGTAGCACAAAAGTATAATGAAAAATTAAAAATGAAAAATGAAAAATTGATTTTGCCATTTGTCGATGAGAGAGCTACTTCTGCTTGGGCTCAGTATTCAGTAAGAGTCAAAAATAGAGATGATATTCAAGCTAAGTTAAAAGAAGCAGGTGTTCCAACAGCAGTACATTACCCTATGCCTTTACATCTGCAAGAGTGTTTTGCTTATTTGGGTTATAAAAAGGGAGATTTCCCTATTAGTGAGGCAGTTTCAGAAGAGATTATGAGTCTGCCTATGAACCCTTATGTGAGCGATGATGAGATCTCTTTTATTTCTAACGCTTTTTAGTGTCTCTCTTTTTGCTCAAAAGCCACATCTCCTACTCCTAAAAACCTATAAAGACCAAAACATAACAGGGTGGGTTATGAGTGAAAAGCTAGATGGCATACGCGCCTATTGGAGTGGTAAAGAGTTACTATTTCGCAGTGGACGAGTTATTCACGCTCCTAAATGGTTTACTAAGAACTACCCACCCTTTCCCATAGATGGAGAACTATGGACAAAAAGAGCTGATTTTGAAAATATTAGCTCCATAGTACGAGATGAAATCCCCAATGAAAAAGCGTGGAAGCAGATAAAACACTATATCTTTGAAGTCCCCAATGCCAAAGGTGGACTCTTGGAGAGGCTCAAAAAAGTAGAGCCGTATGAGGGTAAAATCATCAAGCTTATCCCACAAATCCCCATAAAAAATAAAAAACATCTACAAACATTTCTAAAAGAGATAGAACATAAAAAAGGAGAGGGTGTTGTGGTGCGTGACCCAAATGCACCGTATATTGCTAAAAGAACCTCAAAAGCCTTAAAGGTAAAATCTTTTTTAGATAAAGAGTGTAAAATCATAGGCTATAATAGAGGTCACGGAAAGCTCAAAGATATGATGGGTTCGCTTACTTGCCAAATGGACAACAATGTAACCTTTAAGATAGGAAGTGGATTTAGTTTAGAAGAACGAAAAAACCCACCTGCCATTGGAAGTGTGGTTACTTTCAAATATAAAGAGATGACCAAGTATGGGAAACCTAGATTTCCTGTTTTTTTGAGGGTTAGGATAAGAAAATGAGAAGAGAATCTAGTAGAGTTGAGTACAAATCAAAGCTTACTGATAGTTTAGAAAAAGAGGTTGTGGCTTTTTTGAACCATAGAGAAGGTGGGATTATATATATTGGTATTAGTGATACTGGTAGCGTATTGGGAGTATCAAATGCAGATGAGATTCAATTAAAGATAAAAGATAAGCTCAAGCATAATATATCTTCATCTTGTTTAGGTCTATTTGAAGTTATTTTAGAAGAGAATAATAAAAAAGATATTATTAAAATTATAGTGGCTAGTGGTAGAGAAAGACCCTATTTTATAAAAAAATATGGAATGAGTTCAAAAGG
>JALSKH010000008.1 GCA_026988975.1 Campylobacteraceae bacterium | reverse complement strand
GATGAAGAGCATAAGTTTGGCGTTAAGCAAAAAGAGAAACTAAAAAGCATGAGAGAAAATATACATATACTCTCCATGAGTGCTACTCCGATTCCAAGAAGTCTAAATATGGCACTTAGTTCCATAAAACAGTACTCCAAACTTCTAACACCTCCAAGCGATAGAGAGGATGTGAGAAGTTTTGTAAAAGTGTATGATGAAGTTGTCATAAAAGAGGCGCTTTTGCGAGAGTTGAGAAGAGGAGGTCAGATATTTTTTGTCCATAATCGCATCGCTTCTATAGAGAATAAGAAAAAAGAGATTTTAGAGATATTGCCTAACTTGAAGATTCTAGTTCTTCACTCAAAAGTGTCGCCTAGTGTTAGTGAAAAAGAGATGTTAAGATTTCAAGAGGGTGAGTATGATATGCTTCTTAGCACCTCCATAATAGAATCAGGTATCCATATACCAACAGTAAACACGATAATGATAGATGCCGCAGATAACTTTGGTATGGCAGATTTGCATCAGCTTCGTGGAAGAGTCGGAAGAGGTAAAAAACAGGGATTTTGTTACTTTTTGGTGCAAAATAGAGAAAAATTAAGTGATACTTCAAAGAAAAGATTGGTGGCGTTAGAGTCTAACTCCTATCTAGGAAGTGGCTCTGTGCTCGCTTACCATGACCTTGAAATAAGAGGTGGCGGAAACCTTATAGGCGAGGCACAAAGTGGGCATATCAAAAATATAGGCTACTCTTTATACCTAAAAATGCTAGAAGATGCCATAAATACTCTTTTAAATAAAACCCCGGTTCAAAACAGAAGTGTAGATATAAAACTAAGTATAAATGCTTATATAAATAGTGACTATATCAGCGAAGACAGGGTGAGGCTGGAGATATACAGGAGACTAAGCAAGTGTGATAGCTTAAGAAGTGTGCTAGATATCGAAGAGGAGATGGTGGATAGATTTGGAAAGATAGATGAGATTACGGCACAATTTTTGCAAATCATAAACATCAAGATACTAGCAGCGAGCAAAGATATAGAGTCGATTTCAAATTATGGGCAAAATATTACGGTAAAATATACAGACAATAAAAAAACTTTGCTAAAGTCAAGAAGCAAAGATGACGATGACATAGTAGGTGTTATACTAAAATTTCTAAGGCAAAAAAATTGATAGCAAATAGTTTTGAACTTTTAAAAATGTTGAAAAATGCAGGGTATTTAAAAGAGTTAAGAGATCCTCTTTGGTGGCCAAATAGTGGAACTTATGAAGTTGTGGTTGGAACTATTTTGACCCAACAAACAAAATGGGAGAAGGTTGAAAAGAGTCTCAAAAATCTAAAAGAGGCAGGAGTTGACTCTCTTGAAGATATCTCTAGATTGGATAATAAAACCTTAAGCCTGCTTATAAAACCTAGTGGATTTTACAATACAAAAGCAAAGTATCTTTTGGGAGTTTGTAAAAATATAACCGAATATTTTGGAAATTTTGAAGAGTTTTGCGATAGAGTGGATAGGGAATGGTTGCTAATGCAAAAGGGAATAGGGCAGGAGAGTGCTGATTCTATTTTGTGCTTTGGATGCAAACGAGATATTTTTGTGGTTGATAGTTACACTTCTAGGTTGCTAAAAGCTTTTGGATATGAGTTTGAGAGTTATGACGAGCTAAGTGAGTGGATGAGTAGTGGAATTTTATCAAATCTGGATAAAGTTACAGATTTATACAAAAAAGAGCTAAGCATAAATGAGATATATGCAAGATTTCATGGAAAGATAGTAGAGTATTGTAAACAAAATAGTAGAGGAAAGCAGATAGAAATTAGTGCTCTTTCCCAGTAAGTAGTCATGAATATTATAGGTCAAAATGGAATAAAAAATTTAACTGCAAATGGGCAAAACAGTGCAGTTAAAACTGGGGAAAACAGGCAAAGCGACAAACCAAAGATAAACAATGAGTCTGTTCAAAGCCTTTCTAATCCTCTCTTAAAAGATATAAATCTAAAATCAAAAAATTCTCTTTTAAGAGTTTTAAAAGAGAATGGCGCTTTAAATCTCATAAAAGAGACGAGCAGAGAGTTAAAAACTATTTTTGAGTTATTGCAAAAGAGCTCATTGGATAAATCATCAAGTAAGTTGCTTGAAAATTTACCGCTACATGTAGAGCAACTTGATGGAGATAAAATAAAAGAACAGATAAAAAACAGTGGTCTATTTTTAGAATCCAAGTTGGCAAAAATAGTCAAAAATGGCATAAATAGTGAGTCTAATTTGGTGCAAAAAATTCTATCAAATGACATCAAAGCCTCTCTTTTGAGCTTAAAACATAGTCTATCTCAAGACAATTCGCAAAATTCAAAAGTTATTTTACAAAAAGTTGAAAATGTTCTATCCCAGATAAATTACTATCAACTCATATCCTATGCAACAAACAGCATCTTTATATATCTACCACTTTTTTTTAAAGATATGCAAGAGGGGCAGTTGAAAATAAAAAGGTTGAAGCAAAAGAGATACTTTTGTGAGATAAATCTAAAATTAAAAGAGTTTGGTGAAATCGAACTTTTCATTATGCTTTTCGATGATGTTAATATCAATATCTCATTTTTTGCGTTGAATGGGATATTTTTAGAAAAAGTCAAACAAAATCTGACACTATTGAAAAAAGGGATAAAAAGTGTTGGGTTAAAAATATCAAATATCTACATGTACGATACTCTTAAAGATAAAAAGAGTAAAAAAGAGATGCAAAAGTATGTTCAAAATATGCAAATAGGTCAAGGTATCAATATACATGTCTAAGATAAAAAAAGCAGTAGCTCTAAAGTATGATAAACAAAAAGATTGTGCACCAAAAGTAAAAGCAAGTGGTAGGGGAGATGTAGCAAAAAATATCATAAAAATTGCCAAGGAGTACAATCTGCCTATAAAAAAAGATGAAGATTTGGTAGAGTTGCTAAGTAAAGTAGAGATAGACAAAGAGATTCCGCAAAACCTATACAAGGCAGTTGCGGAAGTCTTTAGTTTTGTTTATAGGGTTACGAATACTAACGATTGAACATTTTGCGATAGTATTCGTCTACCATTCTTCCTGAGTCGAACTCTATCTCTATTTCTGTCATGGCGTTTTTCATGATTGTTAACCACTTTTTGCTGTCGTAATAGTATGTTGGTAGTATGTCATTTTCTAAGATATCCATCATATGAAGATTGTCAAGCCTGTCTTGCTCTTCTAGAGGCAAAGTGTGGTCAACTGCTGGAATTGTAAAGGCATTTTTGCCGTCTCTTGCAAATTCAGGATGCCAACCATCATCTACTGAAAAGTGAATGGAGCCATTCATGCTAGCTGTCATACCACTTGTTCCACTCGCTTCTCTAGTGATTCTTGGAGTATTTAGCCAGATGTCACTTCCTTGCTTCAGTATTCGTGAAAGTGTCAACTCATATCCGATGAGTACAGCCATATTTTTGTAGTAGTGGCTTATGTTTATGAGTTCGTTAAATATCTCTATTGCTCCAATATCTCCGGGATATGGTTTTCCTGCCCAAATGATTTGCACAGGCATGGCACTGTTTTTCATAAGCTTTTCAAATCTTTCAAAATCATACTTTAAGAGCCCCGGTCTCTTGTATTCTGCAAATCTTCTAGCCCAAACGATTGTCAAGACTTCTGGGTCAAATCTTTTTCCTGTCTGATCAGCTACCACATCAAACAGTAGTTTTTTGAGGTGTTTCTTTCTTGCGATTAGTTCATAATCTTCATGTTCATCAAGATTTCTTATGAGAGTTTTATCTGTCCAATACTTCTTGTTTTGAGCATTTGTGATAGAGATGATGTCACATCTTCCATCTACTCCTGACCACATCTCGTTTGAGACTTTTTCATGTATCTTAGATACTGCATTTGCTATTTTTGCACTTCTCAAAGCTCCGACAGTGAGGCTAAAATCATCACTATTTTGATATCCGCTTATCTCTCGTACGGTTTGCAAGTCTAGTCCGTTGAAGAAGCCCATATCGTGAAGAAAATTGATATTGTGTATCTCATTTCCTGCAGCTTCAGGAGTGTGTGTAGTGAAAACAACTCTCTTTTTTATCTCATTCACATCTCTTAAATCTCCATATAGTTTATAAACCAAAGGCAGTGCGTGACCCTCGTTCATATGGTATATGTCAACTTTGTGATTTAGCGCTTCTAAAACTTTTGTGCCACCAATTCCCAAAACTATCTCTTGAGCAACTCTGGTTTTTTCATTTCCATCATATAGCTTATGTGTGATTGTTCTTGCTAGATAGTCATTTTCATCTATATCAGTCGAAAGCAGTATAATCGGCGCAGAGCCAAAGACATCAGGTTTAACCAAAAACGCTTTTATCTTTACATCTTTGTCGTGCACTTTGACTTTGACATCAACCTCAAGCTCTTCTAAAAAGTAGTAAAATTTTCTTGTATATGTTGGTCTTAGCGTTCTATCTTCATTTCTGACTTGATCATAATATCCAAAACTCCAAAGAAGTCCGATACCTACGATATTTTGTCTGAGGTCATATGCACTTCTCATGTGTGAGCCTGCCAAAAAGCCCAAACCACCCGAATAAATTTTCAGTGATTGGTCGATTGCAAACTCCATTGAGAAATAAGCTATGGATTTTTTATATTTTTTGTTTATATCGTACGAAACAAGTTTCATCTCTATCCTTGTAAATTTTTATATAGTATTTGCTTGCCTAGTTCGACTCCAGGCTGATTGTATGTATTTATGTGCATCATCACTCCTGTCGCTGAAGTGAGTAGCTCAAAATACGCAATCAGTGAGCCGATATTTTCAGGACTGACAAAATCAAGTGTAATTATATCTGTACTAACTTTTGTATCTATTAAACTCTGCATTGTAGCGTCACATTGAGCATTTATGAGAAGGTTAAATTTTTTATTATTTATAAAATTTGTCTTCTCTATGCCAAAAAGCGTGATATCGGGCACACTTAAATCACTCCCAAAATCCTCTATTTTTATAAATGTAACACTTTTATCTCTAGTTCCCTCTATGATGAGCTGTAAAAACGAATGTTGATCAACCGCACCTATCAATCCCACTGGCGTTAAGCCAACATGATTTGCATTTTTATCTATCTTTCCAAGTGATTCTGCCCAAAGCTGAACGAACCATTTGGTAAAATTCTCCAATCTATCGGCATAAGAGAAGAGAACATTTATAGGCAGTTTTTGAACATTTTGACTCGCGTAGTAGGCTTTTTCGATCAAATGAGCCTCTTTGCCATCAAAAAAACTCTCTATAAAATCTCCAGCTCCTTTTAGTAAAGATTTAACATCAAATCCAGCCATCATCAAGGGTGCAACTCCAACTGCACTTAGAACAGAAAATCTACCCCCAACATTTAATGGAATGTTAAACTCTGTGATGTCATAGTGTTTTGCAAACTCACTCAATGCAGAATTTTCATCTGTGATAGCAAAAATTCTTTTAGCATCATCACCCTCTAGTTTCAAATCACAATAACTAATCACACTCTTAAACGCTGAAGTTGTCTCTATCGTTCCGCCTGATTTTGATATGACAAAAAAGAGAGCCTCATCTTTTTTGATTTTTTTAAGCGTAAGAGATATGCTGATGGGGTCTGAATTTTCGAGATATAGTATCTCTTTTATATCTTTTCCATAAGGTCTAAGTATCTGCTCTATTGCTTTGATGCCAAGGTTTGAGCCACCGATACCCATGATAACAATTTGTGAATAATTAGGCAAATCCAGATTTTCTATCTTTTTTATAATCTCTTGTGAAGTTTGGGGCAGTTTATAGTAGCCGATTTCATCACTATCCATCTCATTTTTAAGACTGCTCATAGTTTCGTCCATATTTTTTTGAGCATCCTCTGTCAAATCTACGCTAAAACTTCGTTTAAATTCTAACACTTCCTCTCCTTTTTAAAATACTTTACGCAAAGCGGTGGAATATCTACCTTCAAAGTAAAATCCCTGCCATGTGTTGTCTCTTTTTCTGTTTTTACGGTTTTTGTCTCTTTTTTATTCCAACCTACAAACTTTTCATCTTGTGAGTTAAATATCTCTTTATAGTTTCCACTCTCATTTAAACCTAGCCTATATCCGCAATGTAGGGTATCTGAAAAGTTACACACTACGATGATATCATCCTCTTTTTCCTTTGATTTTCTGATGTATGAGATGACATTTGCTCTATTGTCATTTTCATCTATCCACTCAAACCCCTCTTTTTCACAATCAAACAGATGCAAAGCTGGTTCATTTTGATATAGCAGATTTAACTCTTTTATAAGGTTGCTGACTCCTTTGTGATCTTTATAATCCAAAAGATGCCAATCCAAACTCTGCTTATAGTTCCATTCGCTAAATTGTGCAAACTCTCCTCCCATAAAGAGAAGTTTTTTGCCAGGATGAGCAAACATGAGTGAATACATGGCTCTTAAATGTGCAAATTTTTGATTATTGTCACCTGGCATCTTATTTATCAAAGAGCCTTTCATGTGGACTACTTCGTCATGACTGAGAGGAAGTACATAATTTTCATAGTACATGTAAACAAAACTAAATGTCAAATCATGATGATGATGCTGTCTGTGAATAGGATCAAATTTCATATATTTTAGTATGTCGTGCATCCAGCCCATATTCCATTTGTAGCCAAAACCAAGACCACCATTACTCACTTTTCCTGTAACTTGAGGGAAATTTGTGGACTCTTCTGCAAACATCATGATATCGTCAAAAAACTCATATACTGTCGTGTTTAACTGTTGTAAAAATTTGATAGCGCCTAGATTTTTATTTTCTCCAAACTCATTTGGTAGCCACTCTTCCTCTTCTCTTCCATAATCCAAATAGAGCATAGATGCGACAGCATCGACTCTGATACCATCTATATGGTACATTTCAAACCACATCATAGCAGAACTTATCAAAAAAGCTCTGACTTCATTTCTCTCATAATTAAATACGGCGCTTCCCCACTGAGGTTGATACCCAAGTCTAGGGTCTTTGTGCTCGTAAAGGCAAGTTCCATCAAAATTCATCAACCCATGACCATCAGTCACAAAATGTGAAGGAACCCAGTCTAGGATAACTCCTATACCATTTTTATGCATCGCTTCAACAAAACGCATAAAATCTTTTGGAGTACCAAATCTAGAAGTCGGCGCAAAATATCCACTTGTTTGATACCCCCATGAGCCATCAAATGGAAACTCTGTGATAGGAAGAAGTTCGATATGTGTAAATTTCATCTCTTTGAGATAACGAGCCAACTCTAGTGCCGCCTCTTCGTAACTTAGATATCTGTTGTCTTGTTCAACTTTTCTTCTCCAAGAGCCTAAGTGAACTTCATATATGGAGATTGGACTTTTGTGGGAGTTCTTTTTTGCTCTATTTTTCATCCACTTCTTATCTTGCCACTTAAAATTATCTATGCTAAAAACTTTTGAGGCAGAATTTGGAGGAGTTTCAGTGTGAAAAGCGTATGGATCTGCTTTGTATGGATTGTGATTTGTTGCTTGAGTGAAAATGTAGTATTTGTAACTCTCAAACTCACCTATGTCTTCTATAAAACCCTCCCAAATCCCAGAGTCATCACTCCTCTTCTTTAGTTTGTGAGCCTCTATATCGTAACTGTTAAAATCCCCAACAACACTAACGCCTTGCGCGTTTGGAGCCCATAGTGCAAAGTAAACACCATTTATGCCATCAACACTCATAAGGTGAGAGCCTAAATGTTTATATAGTTGTGAGTGAGTGCCCTCTTTGAAAAGATATATATCTAGTTCGCTAAATCTGGTTGTATCGTATCGTATGTTGTGTTTTCTTATTTTTATATCAGATTGCATATCTTTTCTTTCAATTGTTTTATTTCGTCAGAAGTTAATTTTCCGATGATGCCTTTTTCTAAAAAAATATGCTCAAAATCAATGGTACAGATCCAGTTTGCTATGATAAAGCTATCTTTTTTCAGTTTGTCCCTTTTGTGGATAAAAATTTTATATTCAGTCAATATATCATCAGAAGTTAATGGAACAACCAAGATATTTTTGTATTTTTTATTTTGTAGCATTTCATTTAAGAAATTATTTTGCATTATCACAGCTGGTCTAACTTTTCCAATTTCAGAGTTATATTTTTTGCCAAACTGTACGAGATAAATATCTCCTTGTCTCATAATCTTTCACCAAGTTCTTCTATGGCGACATCAAAGAGTCCATCAAACTCTTTAGGAGGATGTTCTAGCCCTTTGTTTCTTTTATACCACTTTTGATACTCTAACTCTTTAATCATATCTTTTACATATGGTAGATCTTTTGCAGATATAAATATACCTTTTATCTCATCTGTTTTTTTATTTACTATTTGTGCTACATCATCTAAATTGTCTAAGATTGATGGTTTTCTTGATATTTCTGATATGGATATGGTTTTCATTTTTAATCTCCTATATTAATGTATGATAATTATATCATACATTATATTTGTTTAAAGCAAATCTATATACTTCTTCGTAGGACTTCGCAGATTTTTCCCAGTCAAATCTCATATCCATGGCTCTTTTTTGCATCTTTTTGAAACTTTTTTTATCATTTTTATATATATCTATCGCCCATTTCACGGTGTTGTATAGTGCGTTTGCTGTTGCATCGTAAAACTTAAAACCGTTACTAGTAGAGTTGTTTTTATCAAAATTTTCTATCGTATCATCTAATCCACCAGTTGCTCTTACTATCGGTAGAGTTCCGTATCTTAGTGAGTAGATTTGATTTAAACCGCAAGGTTCAAAGAGTGATGGCATCAAAAACATATCGCTTCCTGCTTCTATCTTATGGGCTAACTCTTCGCTATATCCTACATGTATCCCAAAATTTTCAGAGTGTTTTGTTGCTTCATCGCTAAAGAGATACTCTGCCCACTTTTCACCAGTCCCTAACATAACTATTTGAAGAGGCAGGTCTAAAAGTCCAGGCAGTGCTTGGGCGATTAACTCTATCCCTTTTTGCTGTGCAAATCTACCGACAAATCCTATAAGTGGTATATTTGAGTCAACTTTTAAGCCAAAGAGTTTTTGCAAATCTTTTTTACATGTATCCTTATCTTTTAAACTGTTTTTGTCATATGTTTTGACTATTTTATCGTCAATTTCTGGATTCCATTCGTCATAATCCACACCATTTAATATGCCAAAAAGCTTATTGTTATGTGCTTTTATATGGTTTTCCAAACCAAACCCAAACTCTTTTGTTTGGATTTCATTGGCGTATCTTTTTGAGACAGTAGTTACCGCGTCAGCTTGTGCGATTCCACCTTTGAGTGGATTTAGCCTATCAAAATCTTCAAATTCCATAGGGTTAAAATGTTCCCAGCCAACTTCGAGAACATCGATAGCGCCCTTAAAACATTCGCCTTGGTGCTGAAGATTGTGAATAGTCAAAACAGTTCCAACATCTCCAAAATCATGCTTGAATCGAGTTTTGCTAAGAAGCGGCATAGTAGCAGTATGCCAATCATTTGCATGTATGATGTCTGGTTTGAAACCTATCTTTTTGCAGAGCATAAATGCTGATTTTGACAAAAATATAAAGCGATTGTCATTATCTCTGTAAGCTTCGCCATTTTCATCATATAGCCCACCTCTTCCAAAAAACTCTTCATAGTCTATAAAATAGATCGGAACTTCACTGTTTGGAAGAGTCGATTTATATACTCCTGCCCAAAGCTCTCCCATAGAACCCATCGGTACTCCTAAGGCTCCGTGGATATGCTCGAGTTTGGATCTGTCTATTTTATAATACCTTGGCATCACTACTATTATGTTGTGCCCTAGTTGGCGTAGAGCCTTGGGAAGTGCGCCGGCAACATCAGCCAATCCACCAGTTTTTGCAAATGGAACAACTTCACTTGCTACAAATAAAATATTCATGTTTATCCTTTTGGGGTCAGGTATTTACTTTTTACTTTTTTTATTCAAAAAGTAAAAAGTAAATACCTGACCCCACTATTTTGCAATTTTTAAGCGATGTTTTCAGACAAAATTCGCCGACTCTTGAGTTTACCAAATCTATCAAATATGGATTTGCTTCGATTATGCCACCTCCCAAAACTAATGTGTCGGGATTAAAAAGTGTTATGGTGGTGCCGACCGCGTATAGTAGCGCAGTTTCAAAGTTTTGCAAAATCTCTTGTGATTTTTCACCTTTTTTTAGTGCTTCTAGTGTTGGTTCGCACTCTAAGCCATAGTACTCTATCCACTTTTTTATACCACTTCCTGAAGCAAAAATCTCTAAGCAGTTATCTCGACCACAACCGCACTTTAGAGGAGTTTTTAGGTATGGAATATGTCCTATTTCAGTTGCCATATTTGTTGAGCCTCTTAGGATTTTTCCATCTTCAATAACCCCAAGTCCTAAACCCGTTCCTATATAAAGAGCAGCTATATTTTTACTTTTTAACTTTTTTGCCTCAGCGATAACCGCGCATGTCAAATCATTTTCAATTTTTAGAGGAATGTTATGCTTTTTCCTAAAATACTCACTTATGTTGGGAGTATCAACTTTTATATTTGGTGAGTCTATTATACAGCCGTCTCGCACTTGTCCGGCATAAGATATGTCGATAGATTTTATCTGTTTATATTTTTTTAGTATCTCTTCTATGAATTTTACAAGCGGTATTTTACTGCTCTTTTCTTTGAAAAAATCTACTTGTTTTTCATCTTGGAAGAGGGCAGCTCTTAAGTTTGTTCCTCCCGCGTCTATGGCTAATCTCATTTTAAAATCTCTTTATAAATGGTGATGTATTTTTTGGCACTTTCATCAAAAGAGAGATCACAATCCATGTTAAATTTTTGTAATTGTTTTATATTTTCAAGTTTCATTGCTCTATCAATCGCTAGCAGAAGTGACTTTTTACTAGGTTTTGCAAAGACGATGCCTTTTCCACATCTACTTGATTTTTCGTGTACACTATCTTTGAGTCCTCCAGTGCCGTGAACGATAGGAATGGTCCCATAAGCCATGGCTATCATTTGGTTAAGTCCACAAGGCTCAAAGAGTGAAGGCATAAGCAAAAAATCAGCACTAGCATAAAGTTGATGAGAGAGTGACTCGTTATATCCAAAGATGAGACTGAAATTTTTACTCTTTTTTGCGATTTGCATCAGAGGCTCTTTGAATTTGCTCTGCCCATCAACCAAAAGCAAAAGATTTAACTTTTTTTCTAAGATTTTATCTATGCTCTCTAATAAAATACCAAAACCTTTTTGCTCAACAAGTCTGCTTATCATCACAAAAAGAGGCAATTTTATATCTGTTAAATTTACTTTTTTGTATAACTCTTTTTTGTTTTTCTGTTTTAGATTTAGTGAGTTTTTGTCATAATTTTTAAAGATTAATTCGTCAGTTTTAGGATTGAAAAAATCTCTGTTTATCCCATTTAGTATTCCGTGAAGTTTTCTTTTGTATAGATTTAAAAAGCCATTCAATCCACAGCCATATGTTGGTGTCAAAATCTCTTTTGCATATGTTGGACTTACTGTGGTTAGGACATCACTATATCTGATACCGGCTTTCATAAAGTTACATTTCCCATAAAACTCCAAGTCATCCATGTTGAAATGTTCAAACCCAATGCCCAGTCTGCTTAGACTATCTTTTTCAAAAATACCCTGATATGCCAGATTGTGTATCGTAAAAATGGATTTAATACCTGTATCTTTTAGCCAAAATGCACTCAAAGCACAGTGCCAATCATTTAGATGAACTATCTCTGCATGTAGAGCTTTTGCAAGTTGGACTATGGAAGCGCTAAATATGCCAAATCTTATGTCATTGTTTGCATAAGCTTCTTTGTCTCCATATAGATTTAAAGTAGTGCTAAGAAGTGGGGCTTTTATAAAGTATGTTAAAAAACCATCCACTTTTGTGAAGAGGATTTCGATTTTATACTCTATGCCACCTAGATTTATCTCAAATGATATATCTGCTTTGTTTAACTTTTTCTCATCCATGAAGCCATATAGCGGCATAACAGATACTATATCGATTTGCTTGCTTAGAGCTTTTGGAAGTGAATTTGCAACATCAGCTAAACCTCCACTTTTAGCAAAAGGAAAGATTTCACTAGAGGCAAAGAGGACCTTCATACTTCTCTTCTTAATGCTTTTGCACACTCTTCAGGAGATACCGGGTTTATAAACATATCGTTTGCTAGTTCAAATCCAGCCAATCTATAGATCCTAGGAACGATGCGTAAACTAAACCTGAAATTTTTCTCTATAGTGTTGAGATATGACTCATTTTGAAAATTGCTATTTAATGGAGCTATTTTGAAGTATAGATTATAATCAAAACTACCCAATTTAAGATATAGTTTATCAAAAACGGCTTTGATGATAGTAGATAGATCCTCTAAATTTTTCTCGCTACAATGAGCGATAGTGCTTATATTTTTATTTGGAGATATGATTACTTCAAAAGGAAAACTGCTTGCATATGGGCAGTATGCTGTAAAATCATCTGTTTTGTCCAAAATTCTCTCTTTATAGTCAAGTTCGCTTTGGAGCAAATCTTCTTGTATGCCTCTACCATGTTTTTTGTAGTATTTGAAATTTTGTTTTAAAAAGTCAAGCTCACTTTGTGGCAAGATAGGCAGTGCTAAAAGTTGGGTGTGAGGATGTTTTTGTGTTGCACCTGCATTTAAACCATTGTTTTTAAATATACTTAAATGTACCAATCTTATGTCATTTTTGAGATCATTCACTCTGGATTTTAGGGTTTGCAGCCAAAATTTTGTCAGCTCGCTACTCTCTTTTAGTATATCTTTTTCATGGCTTGGGGAGTCGATAAGAACTTCGTGAGCACCAACTCCTAAGAATTTCTCACTCATACCATCTCTTTTGGAGCTGTAACTCTCCTCGACGCTAAGAGCTTTGTATAGGTTTGGTACAACTCTTGTTTTCCAGCCTGTGGAGTTTGCGCCATTTTCTCTTATAGCAAAAATTTCACTAGGCGTAAGTGCTTCGTTTCCTTCGCAAAATGGGCACTTTTTAGTTGATAAGGATTTGGTTTTTTCAGCTTCGAAAAGGTCTGGTCTGTGCAATCTTTCAGGAGCTATTATGGTGTATCTGTTATGTAGTAAATCAAATCTTATCTCAGACATTTTGCACCTCTATCATTAAATCAAAATCTTTTATAAATTCGCTCGAAAGTATAAAAGAGATTTGTTGAGCAACTTTATCAAATCCACTCTCACTTTGAGAGATTGTGTTGAGTATATAAGCACTCAAATCCATCTTCTTATCCATTTTTATGATGATTTTTTGGTTTGTAAAGTCATCATAAATCTCTAAAGTTTTTATCTCTTTTAAGTTTAGTCCATTGGTGATTAAATTTCCATTAAAGAGGACGCTTTGAGGGTGTGCAAAGTGTAGATTAAACTCCACGCCATAGTATGCTTTTTTGTCAAAATTACTTCTACATGTAAGGTTTAGTGAAAAAGAGTCTTTTTGAAAAGTGTATCTTTTTTGGAGTGAAGTTTTGTGCGTGCCATCGAGATAAATTCCGCCATCTCTTTTAAATGTAGTAGTTGTTTTATCTAGTTCAAACGGCTGATTTGCAAAATCCCCTATCTCTTTAAAGCTTACATTTTTGAAGTTTTCTAAGCTAAAAGCAGAGTCACTAAAGTGGTCTATGAAGGAGTATTTTAAGTGCCAATCGTAAATAAGTTCACTTTTTAACTCCTCATCAAATGGAGTGCTTATGTCGTGAATGGTCTCTATCTTGTTATCTTCGCTTTGCTCTTTTACAGTCGGATTTGAAATCTTTTGATGATACGCTTCTTCTCTTCTTGTGAGTGTATTTTGCCAGTTAAAGAGAGATTTTAATGAGCCAAACTCTATCATTTGAGCACCATTTTTAGATGAAAACAGCAAAGAGAGAGATTTGCTTAAGACTTTTAACTCGTCATATCCATCCATATCTATATCTTCCGCCTCTATTGAAATCCTGTTTTTTGCAAAGCTTTTTTCAAGTTCAAGTAAAAATCTGTAAGCATTGTCTCTTAGATTTGGAAGATATAATCCGCCAAAAACACCATGCCAAAAGACATCATTTGTTTGGAGTTTATAGAGATATTCTAGTTCATTTTTACTCATCTTTTTCTGTTTTTTTGACATATAGAGCATTCTCTTATGCAGGTAATTACTCTCTTTATACTTTACAAAAAAATTGTGCCAAATACCACCTTTTATAAAAGCGATGCCAACATCTTCAAAATATTTATCTCCAACTTTTTGCTTTAACTCTTCAAGAGCCAATGTCTGTTTCGCTTTTAAACTCCACTCACCCATCTCTATATATGAAGTGTTGCCTAGATATGCGATACCTTTTGATCTATTTTGTTTTGCAAAATCTTCAAAATGTGCAGTTTGGATAGTTTCACTTTTCAAAACAGCCTCTACAAAATCTTTGAGCCACCCTTTTTCATATACCCACTCATGAGTCTTTGGCCATAAGCCAAACTTTTCTGCATCATCAAAGATGATAGCTGCTGAATTTTCAGAACTGTTTCGGGCTTCTATGCTTTTAATAGCATCGTTTACGCTATAAAATGGAAGAGCATATCTCAAAGCAGTAGAGATAGGAAAGAGGTTGATTTTTTCGCCACTCTCTTCAGTGGTATAGTAGCCGTTCATTTCATTTTTATCAAAACCGCTACTCAAAAAATGATAATCATCAACAAGAGCAAAATCTATATCTGATTTTCTCAAATCAGGCACTATCGCCGAGTTCCAAACTCTCTCAGTTAGCCATAACCCTTTGGGGGTGGAGTTGAATTTTTTATCTATAAATGAGGTTAATTTTTTTATCTGTTTTACTCTGTCGCTTGAGGGAATGGAGCTTAAAATTGGCTCATAATATCCAGCACTTATCCACTCTATAGTGCCAGAATCTGTGAGTTTTTTTATATTTGTATAGATTTCGGGCTGCTTGGTTACTATTTGCTCAAACAGCCAACCACTGCAATGAACTGAGAATTTAAACTCAGGATATTTTGCCATCGTTTCAAAAAATGGCTTATAACATTTTTGGATCGCTTCATCTACTGCTTCACCAAAGTTATCAACAGGTTGGTGCATATGAATGCCAAATAGTAGTGAGATTTTTTTCATAAATTTTTACTCCATTTTTAGATTTATCTTTGTTTGTCTATTTCTTAGAGACAAATCCTCCCTGCGGTCTGAGTCTCACGAAACAGACAAACAAAGATAAATCTAGATAAATCAACTTAGATAAACCAATTTTGAACATAATCTTCATCCAAATCTATCTCTAAATCTCCAAAGCTTGGCAGGATTTGGTTAGGTTCATCATTGCTTTTAAATTCAAATTTTAGTTTTATATTTTTTTGTTCAAAGTAGCTTTTTTTTATCTCTATTTCAAGCCACTCGTTTAGTGCGTATTTTATCTCTTTGTTTATATCAACAATCCCTTGTTTTAGAGGGATTTTTATCTCTTTTTGAGTTTCATTTGTATATAAAGTCAGAGTATTCAGTTTTAAAGGCTTGTCTGTTTCAAAAGCAAAGTATATGCTTTGTTCATCTAAGCCATAGTATATCTTTTTGATAAGTCCAACTTCTCTGTCCATTGCTCCATTACTCTTTGTTTCGTCTATAACTCCAGAACCTAGCCACTTAAAAAAGAGGTATCTTTTGCCATCTATCATGGGGCTCATCTGAGTGGTTGGTGTGGTGTGATAAGAGATGGGATTTTTTGTTTTGCAGATAGGCAAAAAGAGTTCACCCGGAGGTGCGATTTGCATCAAATCATATATCTCTATCAACTGTTTTCGAAAAAGTTTGTCAAACTCTTCGGCAAAGCTTGTTTGATGGTCATCTCCATACCACCAAAACCAATCTGAACACTCTGCTGCTAAAAAGTGCTTGGTTATTTGCTCTTTTATGGATGTTTTTAGGTTGTTTTTCTGTTTTTCAAACTCATCTTTACATTTGAAGATAAATTCCCATGCTTTTGTCTTTTCGCTATCTCCTACCCAAGTATTAAACTCTCCATTTATCCAACTTCCTGGTGCTAAAGTGGTTAAATTTTTTGGTTTTAATCTGGAGACTTCATCCATAGTGACGCATCTGCACCAACTTAGAGAGTCAAGTTTTTCATATAGTGAGTTGAAAAAATCAAAGCCGTTATTTTTATAAAATTCCCATGCGTTTTCACCATCTAGTATAACGCTTACTAGAGCATTCTGATTTTGTTGGTTGATCTCATAAAGAGAGTTTATAAAGTCATCACTAGCCTTTGACTCTTCCCAAAATCTGTAAGTAAAGCCAATTTTATCACTTAATCCATGGTCTCTAAAGGCGATAATCATATCTTTATATTTGTATGGATAGTATAGATTTTCCTTGTTTGAATTTTGAAGGGATTTGAAAAGTATAGCCTCATCTGTTGCTATCCATTTTATCTTAAAATCTTCTAAAAGTTTTATACTTTTTTCGTCAACTGCACCCTCTGCTGGCCAAAAACCTTGAGGTGTGAAATCAAATGTCTCTTTAAAAAGAGTTATAGCTCTTGATATTTGCAGTTTTGCATCATCGATTAATGGTTTGTGATTGTTTGGTATATTTGTGCTTGGATTTGCCTTTTTTGCATTTTCCATATCCGCAAGAAGTGGTAAAATAGGGTGATTAAAAGGTGTAGTGGATATAGATATCTTTCCACTATTTTTTAAATTTTTATAAAAACCAAATATAGTTTTTATAAAATTGCCAAGCTCTTTTAAGAGTTCAATCTTGTCAAACTCATCATAATTTTTGCCTTTTGAGATGAGTTTGGATACAGTTTGTGAATTTTCTCTAAGATAAACGCCACACCAGCTAAGCATAAAAAGAAGTTGTATATCTACAAGTTCACGATCACTAAGATACTCTTTTTTGTAGAGGATTTGATACTCGCTAAATGGTTTTACCATTGTTTCAAATTGCGTACTTTTACAAATCTTTACCATCCACTCTCGTTCAGTTTTCTCTAGGTTTCTAGGGTTTTTAAGCCATAAACTCAAGAAATAGTCCTGTTTTTGTGGTTCATCATAGTAGAGTTTTATCTGCTCTATGAGAGGAGGAGTTATGTTGAAAGTGGCTTTTATATTTTGGTGCCTTGAGAGCATCCACGGCATATCATAATAATCTTTTATGCAGTGCAAAAATACCCAGGGCATTTGCATCATGCCACTACTATCTCTGTAGTCTGGCTGATGCATATGCCATATCGTGTTTAGATTCATTTTGCCCAAATTGCTATTTTTTTGCTGTATTCGTCATATATCTCACTTGCACTATGTTTATCTTTTGCTTGGATATATATATTTAAATGGTCACTATATTGATCAGGAATCATCAAAATCCAATCAGTCTCATTTTCCCAGATTTTGACTCCATCTGCTGTTGATGATTTTTTGCCTTTGGAGTCTTCTAGGAACTTTCTCATCATCTTTCCTTTGAGAGCTTGGGAGCACTCTATCTTCTTGCTTGAGTAGTAAAAATCGTCAATTTTATCAGCTAAAGTAGAGAGTTTTACACTGTGGCAACTGAGCATCTCCATGATTTTAAGACTTGCATACATAGCATCTCTAGTAACTCCAAACTCTGTAAAAGCAAAGTTTCCATCCATTGTGGCAATCAAGTCATACTCTTGCAGTTGTTGAGTTGTAAAGTTTGAGTATTTTCCTCTGCTTATCTCTAGATTTTCAAACTCCATCATATCTGGCGCCCATGTCGGTAGAAAGACTTTTGTTTTTCTATCTTTGGATTTTTCCATATTTAACATCTCTAAAACTGTTAATAAGCCTTTGATTTTATCTAAAACTTCACCTTTGTCTGTAACCAAAAGAAGTCTTTGGGCATTTGGATATATCATAATACCCATATCATACTCTAAACTTTTTACGATATTTGAGATATTTCCTTTGGCCCTGTTTTCTAGAATCTTGATATTAGATAGCTTTTTCTCATCATAATATGCATCAAGCACGATATTTTCAACGCCTAAGTCATTTAAAAGAGTTGGAAAGATACTAGCTGTACTGCCGTGCATCACATCTACTGCCACTTTAAATCCACCACATTTTATGATGCTGTGGTCGATTTTTTGCTCTATATCATCCATGTATTTTTTGGATTGAGACTTTTGGTGACCATCGTTGATCTCACCGATTTTTGTGTAGTCAACTCTTCTAAAATTTTCAGTAAAAAATGCTTTTTCAACACCTTTTATAGAGTTTGAGTTGATTCTGAGAGCCTCTTCGTCAAATAGTGTAATTTGTGAGCTAGTGGTATCTACGATATCTCTTTTGAAGTGTGCGCCACCCATGATTTTTTCATCTTTTGCGATTGCATATCTGAGGATTGAAGGCGGTATGCTTCTCATATCGACCACATCGATTCCAGCACTTAAAAGCCCGCCTAAAAATGCTCTTTTTAACATTCTTGAACTTTTATCTTCATCTCTTCCAACTGCTACACTAGAGCCGATTGGAAGTTGAGATGCAAATGCTTCTGCTAGTTTTGTTGCCATTTCACAAGATAGTTCGACATTGCTCTTTCCTGAAACACTACCTCGCTCAAAAATGGTATTTTTATACTTATTTCCTAAAACCAAACTATGGCTGACTATAGAAGCAGGTTCTATCTTTTTGTTTGGCCATATCGTCACATCTTGTTCAAAAACACTCAACTCTCCAACTTCACATCCTTGAGCTAAGATGAGACCCGCTTTTGCAGTAACATTTTTGCCGATTATATTGTCATAGCAGATAACGCATCCGTCGAATTTTGCATTTTTGCCTACTTTTATATCGCTCCATAAAACGCTGTTTCTTATGTTTGAGTTGCTTCCTATCGTTACATTGTTTCCTATGACTGTATTGTTTAGTTTTGTATTTTTGCCGATAGTTATGCTATCTCCTAGCACGACTGTACCTATAATCTCCACGCTTTTATCAAGTGTACATGTAGAGTTGCAATAGAGTGTTCCATCAGGGTACTCTTTTTTGATTCCAGGGATTTTAAATTTTACTCTTTTGTTTAAAATGTCATCATAAACCTCACGGTAACTCTCAGGATTTCCTACATCTCTCCAGTATCCCTCAAGTGCATAGCCCATCAGTTTTATATCATTTTTCATCAGAGTTGGAAAGAGATCTTTTGCAAAGTCGAAGTTTTCACTTTTTGGTATAAAGTCTAAAATCTCTGGTTCGATTATATAGATGCCAGTATTTATAGTATCGCTGAAGACTTCACCCCAACTCGGTTTTTCTAGAAATTTTTCTATGACAAAGTCATCATTTGCGATAACTACGCCAAATTGTAGGGGGTTTTCAACAGAAGTCAGACCGATGGATAGTTTGGATTTTTGAGAAGCGTGAAAGTCAAATAGTTTTTGAAAGTCAAAATCTGTAACCAAATCACCACTTATAATGATAAAATTATCATCTCCAATGATATCTTGGGCAAGTTTAACTGCTCCCGCTGTTCCATAGTCATCATCAGGCGTTACATAAGTGATTTTTATACCAAAATCACTACCATCTTTAAAATACTCTTTTATGATTTCTGGTTTGAAGTAGAGTAGCACGATAAACTCTGTGATGCCAAGATCTTTTAGAGTCATCATGGTATGCTCCATCATAGGCCTATTTACGATAGGCAACATCGGTTTTGGACAAGAGTGGGTGAGTGGCTGAATTCTTGTGCCAAATCCCCCTGCCATAACTACTGCTTTCATTTTGTGTCCCCTTTTTTAGGAGCAAAGCTCCTGAAAAATTCCTCGCGACTAAAGCTACGGCTTCGCCGAGAGTAACTATATTTTATTTTTTTACTAAAGCTTTGGCTATCGCCAAGAAAATTTAATGTTAGCTCCTGAAAAATTCCTTACACTTATGCTACGACTGTCGTCGAGAGTAACTATATTTTTATTTTTTTTACTAAAGCTTTGGCTATCGCCAAGAAAAATGTAGCAAATCTACTGAAAAACTTTCGCATTTATATTGTTGGTTTGCGAATAGTAACTATTTTAACTTTCAATTTAAGCTTATTGTGCGCAAGGTCAGTTGCAAATAAATTTATACTTTTAAAAGTGAATTTTGTGAATTAAATGGTGACATTACTTTTTGAGCACTGTCATCACAAATCCATCTACCATCGCTTAGTTTGTAGCCAAATTCATAATGTTCTCCAGATTTGACTACTTTTGTTATGTAAAACTCACCGTTTTTCTTTTTTTTCATAGGCTCACATATCCAGTCGTTCCATTCGCCGGAAATCTCAACTCCATCAATGCTTTGTGGATTTATAGTGAAAGTTACCCAAGACTTTTTGCCCTTATTTGTTATTTTTATCATATCTGTTCTCCAAATTTAGTAAGCATAGTAATATGCTTACACATTATATCAAATATATAGTTACAAAATAGTTACAAACTTTGGATTTTGGGGTAAATTGAGGGATTTTAGGGTAAAAATTACCCTAAAATTTATTTTTTATAGATTATTCTCTTTTTTATATTCCATTATCATGGCATATGCTTCATCTTTGAGTTTTAGCTTCTCTTTTTTTAGAGTATCTAGCTCGTTTGCATCCATGAACTCTCGTCCTGCATCAACTGCATCTATCTTTTTATCAAGCTCATTGTGTCTCTCAAAGATCTTTGCAAAGTGTGCATTTTTGGTTTTTATCTCAGAAATTATATCTCTGTATTCGTGTAACATTATCTCTCCTTGTTGGTTTTAAAAGTAATTTTATCTAATATTTGCTTTAAGTTCTATAATCCGCATTTATCTCTACATATTTGTAACTCAAATCACATCCGTAGGCCCTGTATGAAAAGTTGCCCATATTTAAGTTGCAAGTGATTTTAAAAGACTCTTTTTGCATCATTTTTGTAGCTTTTTCTTCCGTATCTTTATCTAAAATTGGATGATCTTTGGAGTATATGAGGATATTGTCATAATAAATCTCTAGTTTTTCTTCACTACATGTAGTCTGTGCAGCTCCTATAGTAGAGGCAATTCTGCCCCAGTTTGGGTCTTCTCCAAAAAGTGCAGTTTTGACAAGCAGAGAGTTGCTTAGTGCTTTTGCAGCTCTTTCTGCCTCTTGGTGGCTAACCGCTCCATTTACCTCAAATGCTACAACTTTGTTTGAGCCTTCACCATCTTTTAGTATCATAAGGCTTAAGTTTTTTGTGATAAAACCCAAAGCCTCTTTGAAGGCTGTTTTGTCATAAGCTTTTTTTGCATGGTTGCAGAGTAAAAAAACCGAATCATTTGTAGAGGTATCTCCATCCACGCTGATCGTATTAAAAGAGTTTTGAACTGAATCTTCTAGCAGTTCATCCATCTCTTTTTTTGGAATGTCTGCATCAGTGACTATGAAGCAGAGCATCGTAGCCATAGCAGGGTTTATCATGCCAGCTCCCTTGCAAATGCCAGCTATATGGAAAAAATCTCCATTATTTAACTCTACTTTTAAGCATAGCTCTTTTGCGAAGCTGTCAGTTGTCATGATGGCTTGTGAGCAGTTATGTGAGTTTTTAGAGTTGAAGTCAAATCTATCTGCAGCTTTTATGATTTTTTCTTTATCTAATGGGTAGCCAATCACACCGGTTGAGCTCATTACTGGATTTAGCAGGTTTTTATATTTCATGTGTTCAAATATAAAATCTATATCATTGATTCCTTTTTCACCTGTGATTGCATTTGCATTTTTGGAGTTCATGAGTATAAAATTTGTTTTAAAATCTTTTGGGTATCTTTTGTAATGTCTGATTGGAGCTGCTTGAAATCTGTTGGTAGTAAAAACGGCACTAATGTCGCACTCTTTATCGCTTCTTATAAAAGCCACATCTAAACCGCCATTATCTTTAAATCCGGCACTTACGCCACCACTAAAAAAGCCTTCTACACTGTCTATGCCATTTTTTAGCGAAATCAAATCAAACATATTTTAGCTCCACTGGTTTATAATTTTTTTTGATGATATTTTTTGCATTTCTTATACCTTCTCCTGTTCCTATGAGTAACAGTTTAGAATCACTCGTTATGAGTGTGTCACCTTTTGGCATCGGTGTAAATCTTCCATTTTTCTCTTCTATGCCTACGATGCTGACATTTGTCATCTCTCTTATGTGTGCTTCTCTTATCTTTTTATATCTAAGCCAGGAAGTTTCAGGGATTTGCACCTCTTCCATATCTATTGGGATATCTCTTCTGTAGAGTATATTTTCAAGCATATTTTCCATATCAGGTCTTACACTCATGGCGCTGATCCTTTGAGCCATCAACTTGGTGGCACTTACAACACTATCTGCTCCTAATTTTTTCAGTTTTGTAGCATCATTTTTATTGTTCGCTTGAGACATTATAAAATATGGCTTCTTGAGACCCAACTCTTTTTCAAAGAGCCTTGTTGTAGCGATTTGAGCTATATTGTCAGCTAGATTTTCACTTAGAGTTATCAACCCTTTTGCACTGGATAATCCAGATTTTAAGAGTGCCACTTCAGTGTGAGGCTCCTCTTGGATAAAATATGGATATCTGTATTTTTGTGCAATTTTATCTAAGTTACTATCTGGTGCAACAACTACAAAAGGTATATGGTTTTCTCTAAATTGTTCGGCTAACTCTATGGTGTAGTCATTTTGATAACAAATAACAAAATGATTTTTGAGTCGAGCGATTTTATATAACATTTGGCGCTCCTTAAATATTCTGATGAAATCACCCTTGTTTAATACCTCTATTAAAATACCGACTGAAAATGAAAAGACTCCAAATCCAAGTATGATAAGAGTTAAGGTAAAAATTCTACCGGTTTCGGATATAGGTGCAATCTCACCAAATCCGACAGTGGTAAATGTGATGCCTGCTTGATATATAGCGTCACTAAGGGAGAAGTTATCGATTATGATATATCCTAGTGCTCCTAGCATAATCATAAGTACCGTCAATATAAGAGGGAGACGGAAAGGTTTTAGTTCTTGATAAAGTTGTGTGTCTAGATTGATTTCGGGGACTTTTCTATCACTCCAATGTAAAAGTTTTTTGAATTTTTGAAGTAAAGACACTTAAGTCACTTTAAATCCCCGTTTGTAGGGGTGAAATTAAGCGTTTTTCTTCATCGTTCTAAGCGTAGAAGCAGCAACTTTTATCTTTCTTGTAGTGCCATCTTCTAGCGTAACTCTTACAGTTCTTAGATTTGGAAGAAATCTTCTTTTTGTTTTATTGTGAGCGTGGCTTACATTGTTTCCAACCATTGGGCCTTTGCCTGTTATTGCGCATCTTTTTGCCATTTTTAATTCCTTGAATTTTGTTTAAGGACGACATTATACCAAAAATTTATAAAGGTTTTATGAAATTAACGATAAAATCTAAAAATTTCCAAAAATAAGGATATTTTTTGCTTAGTAAATCTGACATTGATAACCATTTAGATTCTATTCCGCCAATTCCTAAAACTCTCAAAGATACACTTTTTCAGCTAAACAAAGGAGATATGAAAAAAGCTGCTGAAATTGCTGCAACAGATAGAGCTTTTGTAGAGTATCTCTCAGCTATAGTAAATAAGCCGATTTTTGGTTTTAGAGAAGAGATTAAAAATGTACACCAAATTTTTGGTATATTGGGTTTAAGTAGATCAAGAAGTATAGTTTCAAGCTACTATATGCAAATTATGCTACCAAAGAGGTGGGAAGTTTTTGATTTTACAAACAGAGAGTTTCAAGATTTGCAGGCAAATTTGATAATAGGATGGGGTAAAATTTTAAATTTTTTAGGAATAAAAGATGCAGAGATAGAGCAATCCGTTGTGCTGATTCCTGGAGCACTTATCGTTTGTGAAATGTTGTTTGCTGACATAAAAGATACCATAGCTATTTTGCGAGCGACAAAGCAGATCGGATATGATGAGATACTTTCTAAAATGAGTGGGATGAATCTTCTTGATATTGTTTTGCAAATTTCAAAGAAATGGGAGTTTAGTGAGAAGATAAATCTTTTTTTAAGAGAGTTTATGCAAGATGGCAAAATGGATAAAAAGATAATTTTTTTAAGACTTTTAGTAAGCTATGAGATGAGTAAGCCATATGCTATAAAGAGTGGTTTAAATGATTTTTTTGATTTTCCTATGGAGTTTAGTGAAGATGATATATTGAAATTTAATCATATCATGGGAGAGATGAGTTGAATCCTATTTATAAAAATGGTGTAGCGATCTTTTATCCTAACGGTTTTTTAGATGGAAATAATGCTACTTCTATATTGGCACCACATGATGAGAGCGAAATTATCTCAAAAAAACCAGAAGCGGTATTTGTATCTTTAAGAAAGATTCTATTTTTTAATAAAAAAGGTATGAACTACTTAGCACAGAGGTTAAATGCACTTAAAGATGAGTGCGGGGCATTTGTTGGTTTTTGTGATTATGATACCAAGAAGTATGAGTTGATTTTAAGTATGTTTCAAGATGGAATTAATTTCTCTCTAATTGAGAGTGAGGATATAGTATTTTTGTTTGCTGGTACAAATAACTTTGAATCAAAAAGTGTTATAATTTATTCTGATGACAATAGTCAAAAAAATCAACTTGCTATATCTCTTATTGAGAGAAAATTAGAGGTAAAAATCGCACAAAATAGGCAAGAATTTGAAAAAGAGAGAAAAAAGTTTGATTTTATAGTTTATAACTCCTATATAGGAAATATTGAAAAAAGAGTCTCTATCTCCATAAGAAATAGTGTTGTTATCTATACGCTTAGAGATTTTTTAGACTCTACAATTGTAGATATATTTGATATGCGTTATCATAAAAATTCTATCAAGGTTGGATTTAGGATATTTTGTTTTGATGCAACGGGGGTATCTTCTGTAAACATACACGGAGCAAATTTTCTCTCTAAGATAGCTATTGATGGTGCTGAATTTGGTGTAAATATAGTCATATGTGGTCTTCATTCTGAAAAAATTACAGAAGTATTATCTCAAGATTTAGAAGATGCAGGCATACTTATATATGATGATTTAGAGAGTTTTTTTGAAGAAAAAGAGATGATAAAAGATGTAAAAATCGAAGCAGATATGAGTAAGAAAAGCATTCATATAGATAAGAAAATTATCTCTATTTTACCAAATATAATAGAAGTAGCAGTCCATACTATAGAGGTTTTATCCGGTAAAAAGGCAGTTAAGACAGATGTGAAGATTCAAGAGCTAAATATAAAAAATGATAAGTTTATAGTCTCAATTGTCGGAATTTACGATGATGTTGATGCAGTTTTTATGCTTGCAATGCATAGAGATGACGCAAAAGCTGTGTGTAAAATCTTGCTTCCTGAAAAATTTACAGATGAAGAGTTGTTTTATGCTTTTAGCGAATTTTCAAATGTGATAGGCGGTAAGATTAAGCAAGTTTTAAAAAGTTTGCATATAGAGATAGAGACAACAATGCCTAGGATTTTTGATGAGGTTTCAGAGGTCCAAAAACTAAAAAGTGCAAGCAAGGGCATTCAGGCAAATTTTAAGATAAAAGATAGAGATATGATACTATTTCTATCTAACTAAAGGGAAAAAATGGAAATTGCACCGAGTATATTGTCGGCTGATTTTGGGATATTGGATAGGGAGATTAAGGCTATTTGCGATGGGGGATGTGATTTTGTACATGTAGATGTCATGGATGGACATTTTGTACCAAATCTTACTATCGGACCAGTTGTGGTGAAGGCGGTGAAAAAAGCAGCTACTAAGCCACTAGATATACATCTTATGGTGGAGAACAATACTTTTTTTGTAGAACTTTTTGCGCCTTTTAAGCCGGAGTTTATCTCTTTTCATATCGAGGAGGAGAAGCATGTTCATAGGTTGGTGCAAAAGATAAAAAGTTATGGTATAAAACCAGCAGTCGTGCTAAATCCCCACAGCTCTTTGAGTGAGATCGAGTACCTTTTGGAGGATTTGGATATGGTGCTTTTAATGAGTGTAAATCCAGGTTTTGGGGGGCAAAAATTTATACCCTCTGTGCTTGAAAAAGCGAAAAAACTCAAAAAAATGATAGACGAAAAAAATCTAAATGTAAAGATAGAAGTTGATGGTGGAGTGAGTGATAAAAATATAAAAGATCTGAAAGATGCAGGCGTTGATATCGTAGTTGCTGGTAGTTATGTCTTTGGTAGTTCATCATACAAAGATGCGATAAGTAGTCTAAGATAGTGAGAGTCAAGATTTGTGGTATCACTAACCTGAAAGATGCACTTAGTGCCATAAGATTTGGAGCAGATGCTTTGGGATTTGTGTTTTATAAAAAATCGCCTAGATATATAGAGCCAAAATCTGCAAAAAAGATCATAGAGAAGTTGCCACCATTTGTTCAAAAAGTGGGTCTATTTGTAAATGCAAACTCTGATGAAATAAACTCTACATGTAGAGAGTTTGGGCTAGATTTGGCTCAAATTCACTTTGATGCAGATGAGTCCTTGTTTGATGCCTTGGAAGTACCTTTTATCAAAGTAATAAGAGCCACGAGTAGAGAAGATTTGCTAAGATATAGTGATGAGTATAGGCTAGTAGATGCCTTTGTAAGCAGTTATGGCGGAGAGGGAAAGAGGGTAGAGACAGATTGGTTTGATGGACTAGACTGCTCCAAAATCATACTCGCAGGCGGATTAAATGCTCAGAACCTTGATGAGGTAAAGAGATACAATTTTTATGGTTTTGATGTGAGTAGTGGTGTTGAAAAAAGCAAGGGTATAAAAGATAGCTCCAAGATAGAAGCTTTCATAAAAAAGGCAAAAGATTGAAATATTTTGAACAGTTAGTGCAAAAGATAAAAAAAGGAACTCTGAAAAAAGATGCTTTTATAGATGAGATGAAAAAGATAAAATCTCTTGAAGATGTAGTGGTGGAAGATTTTGAAAATTTGAGGCTTTTGGGGCT
>JALSKH010000007.1 GCA_026988975.1 Campylobacteraceae bacterium | reverse complement strand
TATAAAGAGAAAATTTCTATTGACACAAGTTCCAACCTTCTAAAAACCAAAAGTATAACATTTACTATTTAAATAGTGTATAATTTTGAAAAAATTAGGTTTAAAACTTGAAACGAGAAAACAATACACTGTTTCATATGTTTTTAAAAACATGTGAAACAAACAGTAAAAAATTGGCATTTATATATAGCGTAGGAGAGCAAGAGTTTAAGGTGGATTATCAAAAGTTTTTTGATGATGTGCTGTTATTGTCGAGAGAATTTCGTGCAAAAAAGGTAAAAAAAGATTCAAAAGTTATGTTTGTTTGCGACAACCGATATGAGTGGATTGTCACAGATTTTGCTCTCATCTCCATCGGCGCTATAAGCATACCTAGAGGCTCTGATACACCTACCAAAGAGTTGGAATTCATCATGAAGCATTCAGAGTGTGAGTTTTTAATCGTTGAAAATGAAGCTATTTATACTAAGCATGAAGAGATGCTAAAGAGTCTATCTTTGAAGTCGATTTTTGTACTAGAAGCTCAAAATATTCATGGATTTTTTGATAGTCTCTACTCCTATAATGATCTCTTAAAAGATAAAAAGATATATAAAAATGATATAGAGGATTTTAAAAAACAGGCCTCAAATCTAAGTGAATCAGATACCTTTACACTTATCTATACTTCAGGAACTACAGGTGTACCAAAAGGTGTAATTTTAACACATAAAAATATCATGTACAATGTCAGGGAGTTACCTGATGTCATCGGCTTGAGTGGTGATGATGTTTGGGTCTCAATACTTCCATCTTGGCATATCTTTGAAAGAGCAGTTGAGTATCTTTCTGTTTCGCAAGGCTGTCTTACTATCTACTCGAACATCAAAACTTTTGCACATGATTTGGAGTTTTACAAGCCAACGCTTGTGGCTACTGTTCCTAGACTTTGGGAGTCCATGCACAATAAGATAAATTCAAAACTAAAAAAAGAGGATCCGAAAAAGTTCAAAATTTTTAAAAAATTAGTAGATATTTCTGCTGCGTATAACTATAATCTAAGAGCAGTTAAAGATGAGCTTCCTATCTTTAAAAAGAGAAGTTTTATCTCTACATGTAGAGATAAAATGGTGGCTTACGCCAAACTGTTTTTTCTCTATCCTCTGAACCTTGTGGCAAAAAAGAGACTAAAGGCAGTACAGGAGAAGTTTGGTGGTAGATTGCGTTTGGCCATAAGTGGCGGTGGCTCCTTGCCTGATTTTTTAGATAGTTGGATTGATGCCGTTGGTATAAGAATTGTAAATGCATATGGTATGACAGAGTGCGCGCCAGCCATAGCAGGTAGAGCCCTGAACTGCAACACCTTTTCCACTTTGGGATTAGCCATAAAAGATACGCAGTTGAAAATCGTAGATGAAAATGATAATGAACTAGAAGATGGAGATATAGGAGAGATTCTCATAAAAGGTGAACAGGTAACTCCGGGGTACTATAAAAATGATGAAGAAAACGCAAAGTCATTTACTAAAGATGGTTACTTTAGAACTGGGGATTTAGGAAGATTGACTCTTAGAAAAGAGTTAATCATAACAGGTCGCATAAAAGAGGTGATAGTCTTGGCAAATGGTGAAAATGTTGACCCATCCAAGATAGAATCAGCCATTTCAAAACTCCCTTTTGTGAGTGATGCTATACTTGTTGGGCACGATAAAAAAGGTCTAGGGATGTTGGTAGTGCCAGATTTTGACGAGCTGAAAGAGTACATGTATGAAAAATTTAATACAGTTATAAATGACATAGAGGGGATTTTTGAGGATAAAAAAGTTTCAAATGAAATCAAAAAAGATATGAATAAAATGCTCACGCAAAAAACAGGTTTTAAGCCTTTTGAAAAGCTTCAAAATATCCACTTTTTAGAAGATGAGTTTAAAGTAGGAGATGAGCTAACAAATACAATGAAAAAGAAGAGATTTGTCATAGAAAAAAAATACAAAGAGTTAATAGATAGGCTTTTAAAATGATTCAGCTAAACAATATCTCAAAGAGTTTTGCAACAAAAGAGCTTTTTAGCGATATAAATTTTAGACTAAATTCAAAAAACAGAGTAGGCTTAGTTGGTAGAAATGGAAGTGGGAAATCGACACTTTTTAAGTTGATTTTAGGAGAAATAGAGCCAGACAGCGGTGAAGTTTTGATCCCTAAAAACTACAAAATCGGCGCACTCAGCCAACATCTCAAATTTAGTCAAAAAACCATAAGAGATGAGGTATCGCTTGCACTTAGTGACGATGCAAAATACGATACATACAGAGTTGAAAAGATCCTTTTTGGACTCGGTTTTTCTCAAGAAGATTTAGACAAAGAGCCACTCTTTTTTTCAGGTGGCTACCAAATACGCATAAATCTAGCCAAACTTTTGGTGGCTGAGCCAAATATGCTTCTGTTAGATGAGCCTACAAACTACCTTGATATCGTCTCTCTTCGCTGGTTGGAGTCATTTTTGAGAACATTTGAAGGCGAAGTGATACTCATCACTCATAATCGGGATTTTATGGATAAAATCACAACTCACACTATGGGAATTGTTAGAAAAAGAGTGAGTTTGATAAGCGGTGATACACACAAATTTTATGAGCAGCTAAAACTAAATGATGAACTCTATATAAAGCAGAAGATTTCACAAGATAAAAAGATAAAAGAGTTAGAGGAGTTTATAGCCAAAAACAGAGCCAGGGCCTCAACTGCAGCACTTGCACAATCAAAGATAAAACAGCTTGAGAAAATAGAAAAATTAGATGATATAGGAGCAGATTCTACACTAAATTTTGATTTTAACTTCAAAGAAACGCCCGCAAAAAACCTACTACATGTAGAGGGTTTGAGCTTTGGTTTTGATGTTAAAAAAAGTCTTTTTGAAGATATATCTTTTATTTTGAAAAAAGGGGAGTGCTTAGGAATCATAGGAAAAAACGGCAAAGGAAAATCGACACTGTTAAATGTATTGGCTGGAAAATTGAAGCCAAAAAGTGGAGAGATCAAGATGCACCCATCTGTCTCATATGAGCATTTTGGGCAGACAAATATCAACCATCTAAACTTAAACAGTACAGTTTTTGAAGAGATTTATAGCTCAAACACAAAACTTTCAACGCCTGTTGCTAAAAGTATATGTGGTGCGATGATGTTTAGTGGTGAGAGCAGTGACAAAAAAATCTCGCTTCTTTCGGGCGGAGAGAAGAGTCGTGTGATGTTAGGCAAGATATTGGCTAGTGAAGTCAATCTTCTCTTTTTGGATGAGCCAACAAATCACCTAGATATGGAATCAATCGAATCTTTAACAAAAGCGATAAAAAACTTTCAAGGCTCCGTTGTTATAGTTACCCACTCTGAAGAGTTACTAAGAAGTGTGGCAGACAGACTTGTGGTTTTTGCCAAAGATGGTGCAGAAGTCTTTGATGGAGGGTATGACCTATTTTTAGAAAAGATAGGCTGGGAAGAGGAAGAGGTGGCAAAAAAGGAGAAAAAAGCTCCAAAATCCAACCAGTATGAAAACAGAAAGATAAAAGCAGCTTTAATACAGGAGAGAAACTCCAAAATAAAAGGATTAAAAAAAGAGATACAAGAGCTAGAAAATGAGATAATCCAAACAGAAGAGGAGTTAGAGTCAAATCAAAAAGAGTTGATAAAACTATCAAATCAAGGTGAGAGTTCAAAAATCATAGATTTTTATAAAACAATCGCACTACAAGAAGAGAGTATAGAAGAGAGTTTTGAGAGGCTAGAAATTGTTCAAAGTAAATTTGATGATATATGCTCAAAGTATGAGGAAAAAATCGCAGAATTAGAGTAGCTTGGGTACTTAAATATTGTATAATGTTGTAAAGGTTTAACTATGGAAGCAATATCATTGGTTTTTATCATCACTTCAGCAGTTCTTATCATAACTCCCGGACAAGATATGATTTTGGTTATGTCGCGTTCCATTTCACAGGGTAGAAAAGCTGGTGTAGTCACAGCACTTGGTGTTAGCGTGGGGCTTTTAGGGCATACAGTTTTGGCAACATTTGGGCTAGGCGCTCTTTTGCTCGCTTCAGAATCACTCTTTACTGTTGTGAAGATTGTTGGAGCAGCGTATCTGTTTTATCTAGGTATCAATCTTTTAAGAAGTGACCACTCAAAACTTTCTACGGATAAATTGCCCAAGATAACTCATAAGAAGATGTTTTTTCAAGGTATGTTATCAAATTTAACAAATCCAAAAATAGCTATCTTTTTCTTCTCTTATCTTCCCCAATTTGTAGTTATGGATGGTACAAAAACAGCTTTGCAACTATTTGTATTGGGAGTGACATTTGCTCTGCTTACATTTTGTATAAAGGCACCAGTTGGCTATATATCAGGTTCTTTATCATCATGGATAAAAGCAAGACCTAGTTTTTTAAGTCGCATATATAAGGGCAGCGGAGTTATATTTATAGCCCTTGGCTTGAAATTGGCATTTGAAAAAAGAGGCTAAAAAATTTATTGGAGATACAGTGAGCAAACAGATCAAGCTTTTGGTCTCCTCTTTGGAGCCATCTGCAAATTTACATTTAGAGCCAATTTTAGAAAAACTAGAAGATTGTGAAATCTTTGGCATTTTTGATGAAAAGTTTGGCAAGCCCTATCTGCCTTCATCGGCTTTTTCGATTATGGGATTTTTAGATGTAGTTCCGAAGATCCAAAAAGCAAAACGAGCTATAAAAGAGTTGGTGAAGCTAAGTTTTGGGGTAGATAAAGTTCTGCTTATTGACTCTCCCGCATTTAATTTGCCTTTAGCAAAAGCGATAAAAAAGAGAAATCCAACTGTGGAGATTATCTACTATATTTTGCCGCAAGTGTGGGCTTGGAAAGAGAAACGAGTGTCTAAAGTTCAAAAGTATTGTGATGTTTTGGCTTCTGTATTGCCTTTTGAACTTGATTTTTACTCAAAAGCCAGATATGTTGGACACCCTTTATTGGACGAGATAAAAGCATTTAAAGATGAGTATAAACAAAGCGGGGTTATCTCCTATCTTCCTGGTAGCAGAAAGGGTGAAATCAAGAAGTTGATGCCGATTTTTAGAGAGTTAGTTAAAAAGATAGACAAAAAAGCTTTTTTAGTTATACCACCATTTTTTAGCGATAAGCAGATAGATGAGATTTATGGAGATATTGATGAATTTGAAGTTATAAGAGATGCAAAAGAGGCATTTTTAAAAAGCGAATTTGCATTTGTCTGTTCAGGAACGGCTACGCTAGAAGCCGCATTGATAGGTACGCCCTTTGTTCTCGCATACAAGGCTAAAAAGCTAGACTATATGATAGCAAAGAGATTTGTAAAGTTAAAGTATGCAGGTTTAGCAAATATACTCTTAGATTTTAGCGGAAAAAAAGCTCTACATGTAGAGCTTTTGCAAGATGCCGTTACAGTGCAAAATCTATATAATGAGTATATAAATATGGATAAAAAGATCTTTTTTGAAGACTCTTTGCAGATAAGGAAAATTTTAAAAAATGGAGCTTTAAATAATATGTTAGATATAATAAGAAAATAATTTAAAAAAATACTGGAGAAATTATGCAAAAAGAACCGATGACTGATTTTGGTTTTCAAAAACTGAGTGCAGAACTAAATGATTTACAAAAAGTACAAAGACCAGAAACGGTGATAGAGCTTGATATCGCAAGAAGTCATGGAGATTTAAAGGAGAATGCGGAGTATCACGCAGCAAAAGAGAAGCTCGCTTTTATAGAAAATAGAACAGCAGAGCTAAATGACTTGATGACAAGAGCGCAGGTTGTAGATCCTAGCTCATTTCCGCATGATAAGATTAGATTTGGATCAACTGTGATTTTGGAAGATTTGGATAGCGAAGAGGAGCTTACTTATACTATAGTTGGTAGCACAGAGAGCAACCCAGCTCGAGGACTCATATCGTATCATTCACCACTCTCTAAACAGCTTTTGGGAAAAGAGGAGGGTGATGAAGTTAGTGTGACTTTGCCATCAGGAAGAAAAGAGTATGAGGTACTTAGTGTAAGTTACAAGGAGATAGATTTTGAAACAAAATAGCCAAAAGATACCAGTTGCCATCATAGGAGCTAGTGGATATACAGGCTTGGAGCTTTTAAAGCTTTTGATTACCCATCCGATTTTTGAAATCAGCTATATTGGCAATAGCGAAGGTGGAGTCAGGGTTGAAGAGTTGCATCCATCACTAAAGGGAGTTTTATCTCAAGATGTGCAAAAAAGTGATCCAAGAGAAATAGCAAAAGTATCAAAGTTGGCATTTTTGGCACTTCCTCATAAAACTGCTATGGGTTTTGCAAGCGAGTTACTTGATTTGGGGGTAAAGGTGGTTGATCTTTCAGCTGATTACAGGCTTGAACTTGAGACTTATGAGAAACATTATTGTACTCATATAGATAAGAAAAACCTTCCAAATGCAGTGTATGGTTTGCCTGAGTTTTATAGACAAAAGATAAAAAATAGCTTCTTAGTGGCAAATCCTGGTTGTTACCCGACTGCTGCACTTTTGGCGCTATTGCCTTTTTGCGATCTCTTAGATGAGAATTACCCTATCTTTATAGATGCGAAAAGTGGAGTTAGTGGAGCTGGTAAAAAGTGTACGAGTAAGACTCATTTTGTTTCGATAGATGAAAATATTTTTGCGTATAATCCTTGGATTCACAGGCATGAACCAGAGATAAAAGAGAAGATGAAGCACTTTAGCGGTAAGAGTTTTGATGTCAAATTTGTTCCTCATCTACTGCCTATCATAAGAGGCGAGATGGTAGATAGCTATATGCTTCTTAAAGATACTGGGGTTGAACCACTGGAGTTTTTAAGAGAGTTTTATAAAGATGAAAAATTTATCCGAATTTTTGATGCTCCAGTAGATATGAAATCCCCAAGTGGCACTAACTTTTGTGATATTTTTGCTAAAGTTGATGGTAAAAAACTCTATCTAAACTCAGCGATAGACAATATCCTAAGAGGTTCATCCTCGCAAGCAGTCACAAATGCAAATATCATGTTCGGATTTAGTGAGAGTCTTGGAATCCCAACAATCGCATATGTTCCATAATGAGATCGCTTCCTAGCATCAAAGAGGGCGCCATCTTTATAAGTGACGCCCATGATAATAGCAAAAGAGATGGTTTTTATAGATTTTTATTGGATATAAAATCTGGTAAACTAAAACCAACTCAGCTTTTTCTTATGGGAGATATGTTTGATCTGCTCGTAGGCGAAGTTGCATATTTAAAAGAAAAAAATCGAAAAACGATAGATTTACTTGATGAAATTGCAAAGAATATAGAGGTTTTTTACTTTGAGGGAAATCATGATTTTGCACTAAAAGGGCTATTTAAAAATCTACAAATCATAGATATCGAGTCTCAGCCTGCTATATTTTTGGCAAATAACAGCAGAATTCTTCTGAGTCACGGGGACAAATATGGTGGAGTTTTACACCAAATATTTACAAAAATCATAAGAGACAGGGCGTTATTGAAGATATTAAACATAGCTGATAAGTTGTGTGGATCGTGTATATCAAAAAAAATTGTGGATAATTTAGAGAAAAAAAATATCTGTTCAAAAATTCAAAATTTTGAGTCAATTATCAAAACAAAGTTGGATAAATATATAGATTTAAATGTGGATATTGTAGCTGAAGGACACTATCATCAAAATAGAGATTTTAAGCATAAAAAATATAAATATATAAATTTTTCATCTTTTGCGTGCAATCAAAGTTATTTTGTTGTACAATTACATCCAGAATTGAAATTTATAGAAAAAAATTAAGGGGCTACGATGTTTGATGACAACGTGCTAAAAGTAGGCTCTAACGAGATGGAGCTTGTAGATTTTCGCATTTTTAAACAAGATGGTGATGAAGTCTATGAAGGTATATATGGTGTGAATGTCTCAAAAGTTCGCGAAATTATAAAGATACCAAATCTAACGCAACTCCCAGGTGTGCCGGAGTATATAGAAGGTATATTTGATTTGCGTGGAGTGGTGATTCCTGTAGTAAATCTGGCAAGATGGATGAATATAAGCCAGCCAGATGACAGTAAGATTAAGCCAAGAATTATCATCACAGAGTTTAGTGATGTTCTTATCGGTTTTATAGTTCACGAAGCAAAGAGAATCAGAAGAATCAGTTGGAAAGATATAGAGCCGGCATCTTTTGTTTCAGGCATGGGAACTTTGGACAAGAGTCAAATTACCGGTGTTACCAGGATAGAAAATGATGAAGTTTTGCTCATCTTAGATCTTGAAAGCGTAGTGGAAGAGCTTGGATTTTATAAACCTAGAACAGATATGGATGTAAACGAGATCATGCAGCTTGAGGGCACAGCCTTAGTTTTGGATGATAGCATGGTAGCTCGTAAACTTGTAAGTGATGCCTTGAAAAAGATGGGTCTGAAAGTTGTTGAAGCTAAAGATGGTATAGATGGTTTGGAAAAACTTGAAGAGTTATACGGAGTATATGGCGATAGGCTTAATGATGAGTTGAAGATAATCATAAGTGATGTAGAGATGCCACAGATGGATGGTTTTCACTTTGCGGCAAATGTAAAAGATGATGATAGGTTTAAAGATGCGCCTATAGTATTTAACTCATCCATAAGTGATCATTTTAGCGAGCTAAGAGGAAAAGAGGCGGGCGGAGAAGCCTATTTGACAAAATTTGATGCAGCGGTTTTTTACAAAGAGATTTCAACAGTTTTAAAATCGCACTTAAAAGACGAAGAGTAAAGGCTGAGCTATGGATGATATGCAAGAAATAATGGAAGATTTTTTGGTAGAAGCTTTTGAGTTGATAGAACAGATCGACCAAGATTTGGTTGAGCTTGAAAATAACCCAGAAGATTTGGAGCTACTAAATCGGATATTTAGGGTGGCTCATACTGTAAAAGGTTCTTCATCTTTTTTAAACTTTGATGTGTTGACAAAATTGACTCATCATATGGAAGATGTTTTAAATAAGGCAAGAAAGGGCGAATTGAAAATTGAACCTAAGATTATGGATGTAGTTTTAGAATCAATTGATATGATGAAAGAGCTTTTAGAAGCCATAAGAGACAATGGAAACGATACAGATATCGGTATGGATATAGAGGATATTTGCACAAGACTAGATGCTATATCTAAAGGTGAAGATTTAGAAGAGGTGGCAGTTGAGTCTAAGGAAGAACCTAAAGTCGAAGTTCAAGAGAGCCAAGAAGAGCAAAAAAATGATGCTCAAGAAGAAGAGATTGATTACTCAAGTCTTAGCGACGACGAGGTTGAGGCTGAGATAGAGAGATTGCTCAAAGAGAGAAAAGAAGAGGATAAAAAAAGAAAAGAGAGCAAAAAGAAACAAAATAGTGGCGAGAAAAAAGTAGAACCAAAAGCTGAATCGAAACCAGAACCAAAAAAAGAGGTTAAAAAAGCTCCTGCACCTAAAAAGGTAGCAAAAAAAGCACCGGTAAAAAAACAGGCAACAAGTACAATTGAGCAGACAATTAGAGTTGAGGTTAAGAGACTGGATCACTTAATGAATCTAATCGGTGAGTTGGTTTTGGGCAAAAATAGGCTTTTAAAAATTTACGATGATGTTGAAGAGAGATATGAGGGTGAAAAATTTTTAGAAGAGTTAAATCAAGTTGTATCTTCTGTTTCATTAGTTACAACAGATCTTCAGATTGCCGTTATGAAAACCAGGATGTTACCAGTTGCAAAAGTTTTCAACAAATTTCCGAGAATGGTAAGAGATCTTTCAAGAGAGTTAGGAAAATCAATAGAACTTAAGATTACTGGTGAAGAGACCGAACTTGATAAATCTATAGTAGAAGAGATAGGTGATCCATTGGTGCATATCATAAGAAATTCTTGTGATCATGGTATCGAAGATGGTGAATCGAGACTTCTTAAAGGAAAAATGGAAACGGGTACTATCGAACTAAAAGCTTATCATGAGGGTAACAATATAGTCATAGAGATAGTTGATGATGGAAAAGGTTTGGATCCAGATATGCTTCGTCATAAGTCCTTAGAAAAAGGTATCATCACCGAGAGAGAAGCAGATACTATGAGTGATAAAGAGGCATATAATCTTATATTTAAACCAGGTTTTTCAACTGCCGCCACTGTGACTAATGTCTCGGGTCGTGGTGTTGGTATGGATGTTGTGAAAACAAATATAGAAAAGCTAAATGGTATCATAGATGTAGATAGCAATATAGACAAAGGGACTATCATCAAGTTAAAAATTCCACTAACTTTAGCTATTATACAAGCTCTTCTTGTTGGTGTTCAAGAAGAATTTTATGCAGTTCCTCTGGCTTCAGTTTTAGAAACAGTGAGAATTCCTCTTGAGGAGATATATACTATAGAGGGTAAAAATGTATTGAGATTGAGAGATGAAGTTTTATCTCTTGTCAGACTCTCAGATATCTTTGGAGTTGATAGGGTTTTTGATAACAGCGAACATGCCTATGTTGTCGTCATTGGTCTTGCGGAGTCAAAATTGGGTGTCATAGTTGACACACTAGTTGGGCAAGAAGAGATAGTCATAAAATCTATGGGAGATTATCTAAAAGGTATAGATGGAATTGCAGGGGCTACTATAAGAGGTGATGGTAGAGTTACGCTTATCGTTGATGTTGCAGCACTTATGGATTTGGCAAAAAATATCAATGTTGATATAAAAGCAGAGGGTAGTAGCGAACAGAGAGTCAAGGAGAAACCTAGTGACTATTTTGTGCTCGTTGTTGATGATAGCCAGATGGATAGAAATATCATGAAAAAAGCTATGAATCCTATGGGTATAAGCGTAGTAGAAGCAACAAATGGTCAAGAAGCGCTAAATATCATCAAATCAGGTGATTATAGTTTTGATGCAATTCTCATAGATATAGAGATGCCAAGAATGGACGGCTATACACTCGCTGGTGAGATTAGAAAATACTCTAAATATAAAAATTTACCACTGATAGCAGTTACATCTAGAACTTCGAAGTCGGATAGATTGAGAGGCGTAGAATCAGGCATGAGCGAGTATATTACGAAGCCATACTCTAGTGAATACCTAGAGAGTGTTGTAAGAAAAAATATAAAATTACTAGCGGAGTAAAAAATGAATGATCAATTAAGTAAAGTTTTAAATAAACAAAAAAAACAGATAAGTGAACCAGAGAAGGTTGTTGATGATGTTGTTCAGCTAGTAGGCTTTATAATTGGCAATGAAGAGTATGCTATACCGATACTAAGTATCCAAGAGATCATAAAACCTATAGAATACACAAGAGTTCCTCAAGTTCCGGATTATGTTCTAGGTGTTTTTAATCTAAGAGGTGATGTTATACCTTTGATTGACTTAAGAAAGAAATTTAATCTAGAGTCTGAAAAACAGAGCGAAGATACAAGATATATCGTCTTAAAAGGAGAAGAAAATATAGCAGGTTTTGTTATAGACAGACTCACAGAGGCGATTCGTATAAAAAGAGATAGAATTGATCCACCACCAGAGACTATACACTCAGATTCAGGAATGATATATGGGGTTGGTAAAAGGGATGATAGTATGCTTACTATCTTAAAAGTGGAGGCGTTACTTAAGAGAGATTTTTAAAATCTCTCTTGTTGTGTAAGTGACTTTGGTCACTTACACTTTGGAATAAAAGATTAGAATCTATCGTTAAAGTTTCTTCTTGGTCTCTCTTCTCTAGGTCTAGCTTCGTTAATTCTCAAAGTTCTGCCATCAAATTCTTTTTCATTTAATTCATCTATTGCATTTTGTGCTGCTGCATCGTCATTCATAGTGATAAATCCAAAACCTTTGGCTCTGCCTGTCTCTCTATCAGTAATAATTTTTACTGATTCTACTTCTCCGTACTGGCTAAATAGGTTTTCTAAACTCTCTTCTGTTGTTGAGTAGGAAATATTTCCAACATAAATTTGCATCTTGTCTTGTCCTTAAAATAATTTTATACCATTCAACAACCACACATATCCTGCGCTCATATCTTGAAATACCCACTCATAAAATGCATAGTATTATTGATTGATATAGTAAGACAAGCATTATACTATAAAAAAAAAGATTTTGCTAATAAATTTCATAAAAACTTCTATTTTATTGGTTTATTAAATAAATTAATGTAATATTGTTACAAATATTGTCAAAAAAGAGAAAAAATATGAAAACAGATAAAAATAAAAATAGTATATCTTGCCAAAGGCAAAGCTTTAGTGAGAGGAATTTTCTTGGATTTTACATCCAAGAAAAGGAGACAGTAAGATGAAATTATGTGTGTTTGATTTTGATTCAACTTTAATGGATGGAGAAACTATTGACTTTTTAGCGAAAGAGTTAAGCATAGAAGATAAAGTTTCGGTTATTACCCAGCGAGCCATGCAAGGAAAGATGGATTTTTTTGAAAGTTTAACTAAAAGGGTTAGTCTGCTAAAAGGTTTAAATGAAAAACTCGTAGATGACATTTGCCACTCGTTGCCATATATGCCAGGAGCAAAAGAGACCATAAGCGAGCTAAAAAAAAGAGGATATAGAGTCGTTGTTTTTAGCGGCGGTTTTAGAAATGCAACAAGTTATGCAAAAGATATATTGGGATTTGATGCAGATTTTTCAAATGTATTACATGTAAGAGATGGCCTCCTTAGTGGTTTGGTTGGGGGAGATATGATGTTTGGTTTCTCCAAAGGAGATATGCTCCAAAGATTGCAAACTCTATTGGATGTTAATCCTAACAGAACAATGGTAGTTGGAGATGGGGCAAATGACCTCTCTATGTTCAAATTTGCAAATACAAAAGTTGCATTTTGTGCAAAAGATATCCTAAAAAAAGAGGCAAATGTCGTGATAGATCAAAAAGATTTAACAAAAATTATAGGGGATGAAAGATGTATATAGATGATTTGAAATTTTCACTTTGGTGTGATTTTGTCGAGAGAAGTTTTTTGGACACAGAATTTGTAGATTTACTACAAAATAAGGTAGTAAACGGAGCCACCAGCAATCCTGCTATCTTCAAATCCGCAATCTTAACTTCTCAGGCATACAAGGACGATATAGTAAAACTAGAGGGCAAAAGTGCAAAAGAGATATATGAAACTCTAGCGATAAAAGATATAAAAAAAGCAGCAGAAAAATTGCTGCCTCTTTATGAAACTGGGGATGATGGCTTTATAAGTATAGAGGTAGATCCATTTTTATGTGACGATACACAGGCTACCATAAAAGAGGGTAAAAGACTTTTTAATGAAATTGGCATGCCAAATGTGATGATTAAAGTACCAGCAACGCCTGAGGGATATAGTGCCATAAGCGAACTTATAAAAGAGGGCATAAATGTAAATGCAACTCTTATATTTTCAACCCAGCAAACTAGAGAGTGTCTGGAGGCTTTTAAGAGAGGAAATGAACTCTTCAAAGGAGAGAGATTACCTAAAGGTGTGATTAGTGTATTTGTTAGCAGATTTGACAGAAAATTAGATGGCAAACTCAAAACTCTAAATCTGCCAATAGCAAAAGTAGGTATATATAATGCAATAAAAGTTTATCAATTGATAGAGAGTTATGCCCTTGAAAATGTAAGAACACTTTTTGCCAGCACAGGTGTAAAAAGCGATGATTTGAGTGGAGATTATTATGTAAGAGGATTACTTTTGCCAAACTCCATAAATACAGCTCCATTAAAAACCATAAAATACTTTGTAAATTCAGATAAGATTGACGATAAAATAGAGATACCAAGTGATATAGATGAACTTTTTGAAGAGATGAGAAAAAATGGGATCGATTTGAATAGCATATGCGATGAGTTGATGCAAGAGGGCTTAAGCTCATTTAAAGAAGCTTTTAAGGAGATATTGGAAACTTTAGGCGGCTAGTAAATTAATTGGTTATTCAAGAAAACCCTTTATAATAATAAGAGTAAAAACACAAATAGGAGAGCGATATGAGGCAAGATTGGCATAGCATAAATGTTAATGAGTTGACATTTGAAATGACAAAAAAATTAAAATACTATCTGAGCAAATTAGTTGAAAATAGAGGAAGTGACCTGCATATAAAGAGTAATTCAAATATAAGAGGCAGGATAAATGGTCAGATAGTTTCCTTGTCCAAAGAGATACTCTCCCATAAAGATAGTATTATCCTTGCTAAAGAGTTGCTTCGTACGAGGTTTCCTGAATTAGTTGAACATAAAAATCTTGATTTTACCTATAAATTAAATGATGATTATAGGTTTAGGGTAAATATATTTTTTCAAATAGATGGTATATCAGCAGTTTTTAGAGCAATTCCAACAAGTTTACCTACTATTGATTCTCTAGCTTTGCCAAATCAAGTTCACTCCTTCTGTTCTCTGCCTAGAGGCTTAGTGTTGGTTACAGGGCCAACAGGAAGTGGAAAAACTACAACGCTAGCAGCTATGATTAATAGTATAAACCAACAATTTTCAAAACATATCATAACCATAGAAGATCCAGTAGAGTTTGTCTATAAAGATCAAAAATCGATCATAAATCAAAGGGCTATAGGACAAGATGCATTAAATTTTGCAGATTCACTAAGAGCTGCATTAAGAGAAGATCCTGATGTTATATTGGTTGGTGAAATGAGAGACTTGGAGACTGTAGAGACAGCAATGCATGCTGCTGAAACAGGTCATCTTGTTCTTTCAACTCTTCATACAGTTGATGCCAAGGAGACAATAGGAAGGATACTAGGTATGTTTCCGGGAAATGATCAAAATAGAATCAAGATGACTCTTTCATCTACACTTCAAGGCATAATATCACAAAGGTTGCTTAGAACAAAAAGTGGAAAAAGAACTGCTGCTGTGGAGATATTGGTTAAAAATGCAAGAATAGAAAACCTTATTTTAGATGGCAGAGATGGTGAAATTACAGATGCTATTAAAGAGGGAAAAGATGTGTATAAATCTCAAACATTTGATCAGTCGCTTCTAGAACTTTATGCGGATGGGACCGTATCTAGAGATGAAGCTTTGGCAAATGCAACAAGTAGAAATGATTTAGCTATGGATCTAGACTATTATGACGCCGAAAAATCTATAAAGAAAAAGAGTTCAGGAAGCTTTGAAGAGAAAGTAGATAAAGATATAATAGCATTAAAGAAGTAATTTATCTTTTTTTGAGTATAATAGCACCCTTAAATTTTAATGAAGGACAGACATGTTAGAAGGCATAGTTAGAGAGAGTATCACAAAGCAAGCTACAAAAGAGCTTAGAAGAAATGGTTATCTAATTGCCAATATTTATGGAAAAGGTGTTGAAAATATCAACGCTGCATTCAAAGAGAATGAATTCATAAAAGCGGTTAGAAATAAAACAACACTTGCATTTCCAGTAAAAGTTGGAGATCAAGAGTTAAAAGTTGTAATTCAAGAGTATCAAAAAGATCCAGTAAAAAACAAATTTTTACATGTTGATTTAAGAATTGCATTGCCAGGAGTATTGAGTAAATATTTAGTTCCTGTTAGAACAGTCGGAATACCAAAAGGTTTGAAAGATAAAGGTGTTTTAGCACAATCTAAAAAAAGATTGAGCGTAAAATGTAAAGCAGAAGATCTTCCAGATAGTTTTACACTTGATGTAAGTGATTTGGGCGTCGGAGATACTATTTTAGTTAGAGACATTAAAGTAGGCGAAAATATCAAACTTATGGATGAAGATAGGATAGCAATAGTCGGAGTAATCAAAGCTAAATAGCGATTAATCCAATGAATTTAATCGTAGGATTAGGCAATCCAGAAGAGAAATATAAGAACAATAGACACAATATTGGTTTTATGGTCATAGACTCTCTTTTGGATGACCTATCCTGCACCCACATAAACAAACAAAATTTTCAGGGTGATTTATACAAATACGCAAATACCCTTCTTCTCAAACCACATACATTTATGAATCTATCAGGACAAAGCGTAAGGGCGGTAAGTGATTATTTTAAGCCAGAAAATATAGTAGTTATCCATGATGATTTGGATATCCCTTTTGGAGCTATGAGATTTAAGCATGGTGGTGGTAATGGTGGGCATAACGGTCTGAAATCTATCGATGAACATATAGGCAGGGATTACTTTAGAGTTAGGGTTGGTATCGGTAAGCCAAGCGACAAAAGTAAGGTAGTTTCGCATGTGCTTTCAGACTTTTCAAAAGAGCAGAAAGAAAATCTGGACAAGATTATAGAAAATGCAAAAAAGGCTAGTGTTGCTTTGCTAACTCAAGAGTTAAATGAAGTTTCTCAGAAATTCACAACAAAGCCCACAAAAGAGGTCTTGTGAAAATATACCAAAAGTACATCATTTCCAAATATATCAAAAACTTTTTCGTGATATTCATTGCATTAGAGATTTTTTATGTTGGAATTGATCTATTAACTACATACAGTAAACTACCTCTTTCTGCAAATCTACAAATTTTATATACAATGTTTCAAGGGCTATATGCCATAAATTATGTTCTGCCATTGTCAATTTTATTTGCTATGGTTGTTACTGCCGTATCTCTGTCGAAATCAAATGAGTTAGTCAGCATGCTATCTTTTGGTATAGATAAACAATCCATCATAAAGCCACTCTTTATCACTACGCTATTTATAACAGTTTTGTATATTATCTTAAATTTTACACCATTTTCGTATGCTAGAGAGTATAGCAATAATATTTTGAGATTTAGCCAAATTTCCAGTGATACAAAAGATCTATTTTTGAAAAACAATAACGATTATATATATTTTGAAAAATTAGATCCAATCAAAAAAATAGCCCAAAATATAAAAATTTTTAGTGTCAAAGATAGAGATTTAGTTACTATTATAAATGCTAAAAAAGGTTTTTATAATGAAAAAAATTGGATATTGTATGATGTAGAAAAGATTATAAAACCAAAAGTAACAACTCTGGGCGACAAGGGTTTGGTGATACACAAATATAAAAAATTAGAAGCATTAAAGGATTTTAGACCAAAAATTATAGACAATGTCTATAAGGGAAAGTTTAATCTGTCCATTTTAGATGCAATAGATGCTCTAAAATTCTTTAATTCCCAAAATTTAGATACAGATCGTATAAAGACCATCATATTTGCTCAACTTTTTTTACCTCTTTTTGCTCCGTTGCTAGGCTTGATACTTTTTGCTAGAGTTCCGACAATAGCCAGATATAACAATACAATGTTGCTATCATTTTTCCTATCATTCATCGGTGTTTTTGTTTGGGGGGTGCTTTTTTTACTATCAAAGTTGGCTCTAAACTCAGTAATCTATCCAGAACTTGCAATCATGCTGCCAATTTTTGCACTAGGTTGCGCCTCTTTATACTCCTATTTTAAACAGCATTAATCTTTTTTTAGATAAAATAAGTAGACTTCTTTACTTAAAGGTTTTATATGATTGATTTTGCAAAACTCTCTTCAAAATATGACACTCCCTTGTACCTATATGATTTTGATGATATAACTAAAAATTACAATGAATTAAAAGAGGCTTTCACAGCTAGAAAATCCCTGTTTTGTTACGCTGTTAAAGCAAACTCAAATCTCTCTGTTTTAAAGCATTTAGCGACTCTCGGAGCAGGTTGTGACTGTGTATCTATCGGTGAAGTTAAGAGAGCGTTGATAGCAGGTGTACAGAGTTACAAGATAATTTTCAGTGGCGTCGGTAAAAAAGATGCAGAGATAGAAGAGGCACTAGAAAAAAAGATTTTGATGATCAATCTTGAAAGCGAAGAGGAGATGTGCCGAGTTGAGCAGATTGCAGATAGGATAAACTGCGAAGCAAGAATCAGCATAAGAGTAAATCCAAATATCGACCCAAAAACTCACCCATATATCTCAACAGGGCTTCATGAAAATAAATTTGGTGTTGATATAGAAGTTGCAAAGAAGATGTATCTTTATGCTGCAAAGTCCAAATCTCTTAACCCTATAGGCATACACTTTCACATAGGAAGTCAGATTACTCAAACTTTGCCTTTTAAAGAGGCTTCGCAAGTCATCTCTTCTCTTCTAAAAAGCCTACATGCTGCAAATATAGATATAAAATTTTTCGATGTCGGCGGTGGAATCGGTATAAAATATAAAGATGAGGAGACAATTTCGCTATACGAATATGCACAAAATATATTTGAATCTTTAAGTGGTGAAGATGTGACAGTTGTATGCGAACCAGGAAGATTTTTGGTAGGAAACAGTGGATATTTGGTCACTAAAGTGCTATATGAAAAGAAAAATGATAAAAAGAGATTTGTCATTGTTGATGCAGCGATGAATGATCTTTTAAGACCTAGTCTATATAAAGCTTATCACGGTTTTGAGTTGATAGATGCAAAAGATGATGAAGAGAAATCACTAGCTGATATCGTGGGACCCATCTGTGAAAGTGGCGATTTTTTAGCAAAAGATATCTACATACCGCAGACTAAACACGATGATATAATAGTCATAAAAAGTGCAGGTGCATATGGTTTTACGATGAGTAGCAACTACAATACAAGACCACGAGCAGCCGAAGTTGCTTTAAGTGGCGGAAAAGATAGACTAATTAGAAAAAGAGAGACGATAGAGGATCTAGTTGAGCAGGAGATAGAGTATTTATGAGTTTTTTCATAGATGTGCAAGGAACGCTTATAAGTGACAAAGACAAGAGTCCCGTAGATGGTGCTATAGAGTTTATAAATGAACTAAATGATTCTAAGATCCCATATATGGTTGTCACAAATAATACAAAAATTATCAGTGAAGAGTTTCATGGGTTTTTGTGTAACCTTGGATTTAAAATTCCTGTGCAAAACTATCTTGATCCATTTATGGTACTCAAAAAGATAGTAAAAAACCCTAGCGTAAAAGCTTTTGGCGCAGAGGAATTTAGTGAAACTCTGGAAAAAATGGGATATGATATAACAAACAAAGAGCCTAAAACGATGTTGATAGCCAGTAAAAAAGATTTTAGTTCAGATGATTATGCTTCCATGATAGAGACAGCTTTGGGTAGTGTTGATTTAGTCGGCATGCACGCTACGAGCATATACGCAAAAGATGGCAGAAGATACCCGGGAGTCGGCGCGATACTAAAGATGATTTCATATGCGACAACAAAAGATTATGAGATAATAGGCAAGCCAAGTGGAGCCTTTTATGAAGAGGCAAGAAGAAGATTGAATTTGCAACAAAATAGCGATATAAGTTTTAAAGATATAACTATGATTAGTGATGATGCCATAGGAGATTTATGTGGCATAAAAGAGTTAGGAGCAAAAACAGTCCTTGTGTTAAGTGGAAAATGTAAAAGTGAAAAAGAGATAGAGCCAATTAAAAACAGGATTGACAGAGTAATCCCAAATATAAGCAGTATGCTAGAGGGGAGAGTAGGATGAATTATTACAGAGCGTCAGCTCGTGCTTCAGTCGCGAGGAATTTTTTAGGAATTTACTTCCTAAAAAAGGGGACAGTTAAATGAATCTAGATAAACACAGAAAAGAGATAGATAGATTAGATAATGAAATTTTAAAACTCTTAAACCAAAGAATGGTAGAAGTTAAAACTATCGGTGATTTGAAGCAAACAACAGGAAGTGCTATATATAGACCCGAGAGGGAGAGAGAGATTTTAGACAGACTAAAGAAGCTAAATGATGGATATTTGAACGATAGTGCCATTGATGCTATATTTCAAGAAGTTTTTGCTGTTAGTAGAAACATTGAGTTGCCAGAAAACATAGCATACCTCGGACCGGAGGGGAGTTTTACTCATCAAGTTGCCAAGAGTAGATTTGGTGCTATGGGTAGATATATAGGTTTAAACTCCATAGAGGCAGTTTTCACAGTTTTGCAAAACAAAGAGGCGAAATACGGAGTAGTTCCCATAGAGAACAATACCGAAGGAGCGGTGGGAATTACACTAGATTGTTTAGGTAAATTTGATGCAAAAATCATTGCCGAAATTTATATGGATATTCACCACTCGTTTGCAACTTTATGCGAAAATTTAGATGGGGTCAAGAGGATATACTCTCATCCTCAAGGCTATAACCAGTGCAGAAAGTTTTTAGAGGAGCATTTTTTGAGCGATATAGAGTTTATAGCTACAAAATCAACTGCTCAAGCAGCATTGATGGCAAGTGAAGATCCGGATAGTGCAGCGATTTGCTCACATATAGCAGCAAAACTATATAAAGTTCCGATGCTTTTTTCAAAGATTGAGGATAATTTGGCAAATAAAACAAGATTTCTTATTTTAAGTGATTTTAAAAATGCAAAATCAGACAAAAGCAAAACTTCCATATTGGCAAAAACTGCCGATAGACCAGGTGGATTGGTGGAATTTTTACAAACATTTCAAAAAAATGGTGTAAACCTTACAAAAATTGAGTCAAGACCAACAAAAGAGAGAGGTTTTAAAACAGTATTTTATATGGATTTTGTTGGACATATAGATGACGAAAATGTACAAAATATTTTAAAAGAAAACGCCCATAGCCACGATATAAAGTGGCTAGGTAGTTATGTGAATGGAGAGTAAATGCAGTATAACAAAGTTTTGGACAATCTAAAGATTTATGAAGCCGGCAAACCCATAGAGCTTGTTGTTAGAGAGTATGGTGTGGATGAAAAAGATATCATAAAGCTTGCAAGCAATGAAAATCCAAGAGGATGTAGCCCCTTGGTTCAAGATGCAGTTTGTAAAGATGTAGGACATATGAATCTCTATCCTGATGACAGTTCGTATGAGTTAAAAGAGGCTTTAGCAAAAAGATTTGGGGTGAATAGTAAAAATGTGATCATAGGAGCAGGGAGTGATCAAATCATCTCTTTTGGTGTACATGCAAAGGCAAATGAGAAAAATAGTGTTTTAATGGCAAAAACTACATTTGCAATGTATGAGATTTATGCTAGGCAAACAGGAACTACAATCCTTAAAACGCCTTCAAATCAACATAACTTAAGTGAATTTTTAGAGATATACAAAAGTAGAGAAGATATAGCGATTATATTTTTGTGTCTCCCGAACAATCCCTTGGGAGAGTGTTTGGATAGAGATGAAGTCTATAAATTTTTAGATGAAATTGACAAAGATACACTTGTTATTGTAGATGGAGCTTATCAAGAGTATGCGAAATATATAGATAAAAACAAAGAGATAAATCCAAAAGAGATAATCCAAAAGTATCCAAATGTTCTCTATCTAGGAACTTTTTCAAAAGCATATGGACTTGGTGGAATGAGATGTGGATACGGTATAGCAAAAGAGGAGATGATAGAGGCACTTTTGAAGTTAAGGGCACCTTTTAATATAACCACGCTTTCGCTAAAAGCTGCGATTGTGGCACTTAGAGATGAAGATTTTGTTCAAAATTGTATAAAAGAAAATTTTGAACAGATGGAGCTTTTTGAAAAGTTTGCTAAAGAGTTGGGTTTTGATTTTATAAAAAGTTATACAAATTTTATAACTTTAGAGTTCAAAGATAGTAAAAATTCTACACAAATTTCTGAAAAACTCTTGAAAAAAGGTATAATAGTCAGAAATCTTGGAGCATATGGTATGAATGCGATTCGTGTAACTATAGGAACACCTAAACAAAATGTCAGATTTATGCAAGAATTTAGAGATATTTATTTGGATGGTATGGAAGTGTAGATGGATTTAAAACTGTTTCTAAATCAAATCACAACACTTTTGCAGAGTCTCTCTCGTAAGCAGAAGATAGTTTCGCTTGCTTCAGTTTTTGTGGTTATTGGTTTTTTGTCATTTTTAGTTCTTTTTAAAAGTCCAAATTCCTCATTAACAGGGGGCTATAGCGTACTTTTTGACAATACAAGCCCAAGTGACTCAGCACTTATTATCCAACAACTAGAAAAAGATGGCATTGCATATAAGGTCGTAAATGAGGGCACTATCGCAGTTCCAACAAAAGTTGTTTATAAAGAGAGAATAGCTATATCTGCACTTGGAATTCCTAAAAATTCCAAAGTTGGATTTGAGATTTTTGATAAAAGTGACTTTGGTTCAACTGATTTTGAACAGCAGATAAAATACTTAAGAGCATTAGAGGGTGAATTAGCCCGTACTATTAGTGATTTACAGCCTATTGAAAATGCTAGTGTTCACATTGCGATTCCCAAAGATAGTGTATTTACTGACCAAAAACAGCCGGCAACGGCATCAATTGTTGTCGAAATTAAAGCAGGACAAAAACTTTCAAATAAACAGATCGTAGGTATTAAAAATCTGGTCTCATCCTCTGTTGTAAATTTAAAATCCCAAAATGTTAAAATTGTGAATCAAAATGGAGTTCCATTAGGTGAAGAAGATGGTTCTTTTTCGTCTGATTTAATAAAGAGTCAAATTGCATACAGAAAAGAGTATGAGTCAAATCTAGAGAGCAAAATTACTTCTGTTCTGGCTCCAGTGGTTGGTGGAACAGATAAAGTTGTAGCCAAGGTTACTATAGATTTTGATTTCAGTCAAAAAAATTCAGTAAGTGAAGTTTATGACCCAAACTCAGTTCCTAGAAGTGAACAGAGTGTAGAAGAGAAGAAAACAGGATTTGCTCCAACAAGTGTCGGTGGGGTTCCAGGCGCCGTAAGCAATATAGGTCCAGTTCAAGGCTTAAAAAGCCAAAAGAGCAGTGAAAAATATCAAAAAAGTTCAACCACAACAAACTATGAAATATCTAAAAAAACCACAAGAGTAAAGAATGAGTTTGCAACTATCAAAAAGATAAGTACAGCTGTTGTTGTAGATGGAAATTATAAATATCCAACCGATAAAAAAGCTGCTCAAGTTTTAGAGTACAAACCTTTGACCAAGGAACAGTTATCGAAGATAGATGCAATCGTAAAACAGACTGTAGGCTATGATAAAACTAGAGGAGATGAGGTAACTGTAAGTAATTTAGAGTTTAAACCACTTGCGGTTGATGGGCGACAACCTGTTACAAAAACTATGATAGACAAAGCAAGTTTTTATCTTGCGCCTATCATCCCAATTTTAAAATATTTAGTTGCCATTATATTGATTTTACTATTTTATAAAAAAGTTATAGCTCCATTTATGATTAAGATGCTTGAAGAACAGAGTGAAGAGATTGAAGAGATAGAGTCACAAGATAATTTTGATGAAGATGAAAATGCCGAGGATACACTTGAAAAATTTAGAAAAGCAAGGCAAAAAGTGGAAGAGCAGTTAGGGCTTGGTCAAGATTTTGATGAAGATGAGTTAAAATACGATGTGCTGTTGGAAAAACTGAAAGATTTAGCTGATCAGAAGTCAGAAGAGGTTGCTAATTTATTGCAAAGTGTGATAAAAAGCGCAAATGATTTTGATGCAAATAGCATGAAAGATTTATAATGAAGTTAACTGAAGAGCAAAAAAATGAGTTTAATGAACTCTCTATGTCAGAAAAGACTGCTATACTATTGATCCAGTTAGGAGAAGATATAACGGCAAACCTTTTTTCTCATATGGAGATAAGCGTTGTAACTGACATATCTAAACATATAGCTACTGTAAGAAATATTGATAAACAGATAGCAAATGCAGTTTTAGAAGAGTTTTATGCTCTATTACAGTCAAATCAATATATTCATAGCGGTGGTATGGAGTATGCAAAAGAGATATTGTATAGAACATTTGGATCTGAGGCAGCGCAAAAGATACTGGAAAAGTTATCAAAAAATATGGAAACTACACAAAATTTTGGTTACTTATCACAGATAAAACCGCAGCAATTGGCAGACTTTATTATCAATGAGCATCCTCAAACCGTAGCTTTGATTTTGGCACATATGGAGCCTACAAGTGCCGCTGAAACACTATCTTATTTTCCTGATGAGCTAAGAAGCGAAGTGACAATAAGAATGGCGAATTTAGGTGAGATATCCCCTTCTGTTGTTAAAAGAGTATCTACAGTCCTTGAAAACAAACTAGAGTCATTGACTTCGTATAAAGTTGAGGTTGGTGGACCAAGAGCAGTTGCTGAGATACTAAACAGGCTTGGTCAAAAAGCTTCTAAAACGACTATATCATTTATAGAGCAAGCTGATGAACAGCTAGCTTCAACTATAAAAGATATGATGTTTACATTTGAAGATATCACAAAACTTGATAATACGGGAATTAGGGAGATTTTGAAAGTTGCTGATAAAAAAGATCTGATGATCGCGCTCAAAGGATCAGGTGAAGAGCTTAAAGAGAAGTTCATGGGAAGTATGTCGCAAAGAGCGCAAGAGGCTTTTACGGAAGAGATGAGCTTTTTAGGAGCAGTGCGGGTCAAAGATGTAGAGGAGGCTCAAAGAAGAATCGTAGAAGAGGTGCAAAAACTTGCCGAACAAGGAGTTCTTCAAATTGGTGAAGCTGAAGAGATGATAGAGTAAAATGAAAAATATTGTAGAAAAAAAAGATCTCCAAAATCATACCATAGCTAGATATAGGTTTAAAGTTTTGGGTTCTTCAGTTATAGATGAAGAGAGTGAACAGGAGATAGATACAGATATATCCCATGAGGAAGAGGTGGAAGTAGCAAATCAACCTCAAATCATAAATGAAAGTCAAAATCAATTTGTAGAAGAGCTTTTAAAAAAGAGCGATACACTTTCGTCAAATATCATAAAATTGCAGATGCAGATAGAGAAGCAAGAGAGTGAATTTGAGACAAGGCTTAAAGATAGCGTAGCAAGGGAAAAAGAGATCTCATTTGACGAAGGTTATGCAAAGGCAAAAGAGCAGTTAGAGGTAAAATTTGAAGAGAAAGTCTCATTATATCTAGAGTCTGCAAGAAAATTGAATGAAAAGATAAAAGAGATTGATATTTTCTTTGACAAACTCGAGAAAGATTTGATAGAAACATCTCTAGAAGTTGCAAAAGAGGTTATAAAAAAAGAGATTTCTACTTCTAGTCAAAAGGTGGCAGTTTCTCTAGCGCAAGATTTGATAAAAGATTTGGCAGATGCAAACAGAATAACAATTAAAGTAAATCCAAAAGATTTTGAAGAACTAAAGACGGTATTTGAAGAGAATGAAAAAGTTAAGATTGAATCAGATACAGCTGTTAGTTTAGGCGGAGTAGTATTGCTTAGCGAAAAAGGCAACCTAGATGGCAATATAACTGCAAGATTGGAAAAAGTTAAATATCTGCTTCAAAGTAAACACGATAAATAATCAGGAAAATAATGAAAATTGATGTTAAAAATAAAAATATACAAGAGTTAAAGGATTTATGCGTCTCCTTAAGAGATAAAATCATAGAGACAGTTAGTAAAAATGGTGGACATTTAAGTAGTAATGTAGGCGCAGTCGAGTTAATTGTAGCTATGCACTATGTATTTGATTCGTCAAGTGACCCTTTTATTTTTGATGTAAGTCACCAATCTTATGCACATAAACTCATAACTAGAAGCTGGGATAAGTTTGAAACACTGAGAAAATTTGAGGGAATAAGTGGTTATACGAAACCAAGCGAGTCAGAGCATGACTATTTCATAGCAGGACACAGTTCAACTTCTATATCGTTAGCTGTTGGTGCTGCAAAAGCGATAGCACTAAAGGGCGAAGGAGACAAAAGAGTGCCCGTTGCTCTTATTGGAGATGGTTCTATGAGTGCCGGCTTGGCATTTGAGGCACTAAATGAACTAGGATTTAGAAAATACCCCGTTGTAATAGTTTTAAATGACAATAAAATGAGTATATCAAAACCAATCGGTGCTATAAGTAATTTTCTTTCACATGCAATGGCGGGAAATTTTTACCAAAAAATAAAAAAAACAACTGAACAAATCTTGGAGTATCTGCCTGAGAGTGCAACTTATATGGCGAAAAAATTCGAAGAGGGTTTTAAACTTATAACGCCTGGAGTCATATTTGAAGAGATGGGAATTGACTATATAGGTCCTGTGGATGGACACAATTTAGAGTCTCTCATAAGAGCTTTTGAGATGGCAAAAGAGTTGAAAAGACCAGTTATCGTTCATGCGCAAACTCTAAAAGGCAAAGGATATGAGAAAGCTGAGGGGTATTATGAGAGTTGGCATGGGGTAGGTCCTTTTGATGTACAAAGTGGTAAAGTCCTTAAGAAAAACAGTAAAAAAAATGCTACCACCATGTATAGTGAAGCACTTCTAGAGTTGGCAACTGAACATAAAAATGTAGTGGGAGTTACAGCTGCTATGCCTAGTGGTACGGGATTAGACAAGTTGATAGAGAGATTCCCTGAGCGCTTCTGGGATGTTGCTATCGCTGAACAACATGCAGTCACATCTATGTGCGCCATGGCAAAAGAGGGATTTAAGCCATATGTGACCATCTACTCTACTTTTTTACAAAGAGCATATGATCAAGTGATTCATGATGCTTGCATTATGAATCTAAGCGTAGTTTTTGCATTAGATAGAGCAGGAATTGTTGGGGAAGATGGAGAGACACATCAAGGAGCTTTTGATATATCTTATCTTAGTGCAATTCCAAATATGACACTAATGGCTCCAAGAGACGAAAAAAGTATGCGCTTAGCGATAAAATACTCTTATTCTCATCAGGGTCCACTTGCTATTAGATACCCAAGAGGTGCTTTTATAGATTGCATTGTAGAGGGTACTACTTCTTTTGAGTATGGTAAAGCAGAAGTAATCAAAAATGATGATGATGCAGAGATTTTACTGCTAGGCTATGGAAATGGAGTGGGACGAGCAATGCAGACAGCCCTGTTGTTAAAAGATAAAAATATATCTACAAGCGTGGTAGATTTAAGATTTGCTAAGCCGTTAGATGAAGAACTTCTCATAAAATTAGCAAAAAAATATAATAAATGGTTTGCTTTTAGCGATAGTGCAAAACTAGGTGGCATAGGCTCTCTCCTAGAAGAGTTAAATCAAAAAAATTCTCTACATGTAGAGATAAAAAGTTTTGAATACGAAGACAGTTTTATACCACATGGAGCAACAAACCTAATAGAGGAAAAATTAGAAATTCTTCCCATACAGGCAGTGAAAAAGATACTTAAAAAGTGATACCGCTTCTAATTTTGTGTAAATCAGAAAAACACTAAAATACACTAACAGAATTAGG
>JALSKH010000006.1 GCA_026988975.1 Campylobacteraceae bacterium | reverse complement strand
AAGAGATTATCAAAAAAAGAAACGCATAAATTTAAAGCAAGGGAACATTTAAACTGTTCCCTTGTCGTTTTATATCTGTCCCGATAGCTCAGCAGGATAGAGCACTTGATTCCTAATCAAGAGGTCATGAGTTCGAATCTCGTTCGGGACACCACTTGAAAGGAATCTTGGATGTTTATTGATACTCTGTTTTATATAAAATCTCAAGATAATGATAAAAAAACTATAGAACTCACCGATAAATCTCACAAAATTTTCAAAGCACATTTTCCAACAAAACCAATTTTACCAGGATTTATACATTTTGAAATTATCTCTATGCTTTTTGATATTGAAATCAAAAAAATTAAAAGAGCGAAATTTCTAAAGTTAATCGAACCAAATCAAACTCTAACATATGTTAGAGATAAAAATAAATTTAAAGTACTTAGCGACGATACCGTTGTTGCAAGTTTTGTTTTATGAGAAGATGTGTCGTTATCCCTACTTATAACTCTCCACATATAGAAGAAGTTGTCAATGATGTCTTGAGTTTTGGATATACAGTGATAGTAGTAGATGATGGTTCAAGTGAAAAAATTTCAATAAATAATCCAAATGCTATACTCATCACTCATGATGAAAATCTAGGCAAAGGAGAAGCAATTCTGAGTGGCGCAAGAAAAGCACGAGAATTTGGATTTGATAGATTTGTAACTATAGATGCAGATAAACAGCATTATGCCAGTGAGATAGGCAAACTCTATGATGCCTATGAAAAAGAGTGCATAGTGATTGGAAAACGAAACTTTGATTCAAAAAATGTTCCAAAAAGCTCTATTATTGGAAGAAAATTTAGTAATTTTTGGGTAAAACTAGAGACATTTAAAGATCTCCAAGATACACAAAGTGGCTTTAGAATTTATCCTATATCTATATTGGATTTAAAAACAAAATATTCAAGATTTGACTTTGAGATTGAAGTTTTAGTTCGCCACAGTTTTAGGGGTGGATATATAAAAGAGGTTGATATAGAGTGTTATTACCCACCTCAAAGCCAAAGAATTTCCCATTTTCATAAAGTAAAAGACAACATAAGATTGAGCAAAATGCACACAAGGTTGATAATAGAAAGATTCTTTTTGCTTAGGGGCTTTTTATGGAATTAATACAAGATTAATTGCGGTTACTGTAAAATAGATATATGAAAAAAGTGTTAGTTTTATACTATTCTCAATCTGGTCAACTCAGGAGTGTTGTTGAGAGTTTTGTCTCAAAAATTGATAGCTCGTCCGTAAAAGTTGACATAAAAGAGATAAAACCTGTTTTGCCTTATCCATATCCATGGTCATTTTACGAATTTTTTGATGAATTTCCAACTGCAGCACATATGGATGGCTGTGATGTTTATGAGCTTGAAGATTTGGAGGATGATTATGATTTGATAATCCTTGGATATACTATTTGGTTTTTGGCTCCATCAACCCCAATAGTTGGTTTTATGAAGTCACAACAAGCAAAGAAGTTATTTAAGAATAGACCTGTCATTACGCTCATTGCCTGCAGGGATATGTGGGTGATGGCTCAAGAGAAGGTAAAAAAACTATTAAAAGCAGTAGATGCAAAACTGATAGATAATGTTGCCCTAAGCGATCAAGGAAAGGGTATATACTCTTTTGCCACAACTCCTAGATGGTTGCTAAGTGGCAAAAAAGATGCTTTTTGGTTTTTCCCACCAGCAGGCATATTGCAAAGCGATATAGATGCAGCTTCAAGATTTGGTGAGAGATTAAATTTCGCTCTTAGAAATGATTTGGAGAAGCGAGGCAAACCACTTTTGAAAAATCTAGGCGCAGTAAGTGTAAATGGTAAACTTATAGCCTCAGAGGTTGTTGCTACTAGAAGTTTTTATATATGGGGTAAAATCATAAAATTTTGCGGAGAGAAAAAATCTTTTCCAAGAAAAGTAGCGATTACTGTATATGCAGTTTTTTTAGCATTGATGGTTTTTACATTGGTGCCTATTAATCTTATAGTAAGAAAAATTATAAACACTTTTCAAAAAGAGAAGTTGGTAGAGTTAGAAAAAAATATGAGGAACCAAGTGGTAGATGAGTGAAGTATATATAAATAATATAGCAGCATTTTTTCCAAATGATGCAGTAGAGAATGATAAAATGGAGAGTGTTTTGGGTATGGTGGACAACAAGCCATCTTTAGTTAAGCGAGTTGTGTTAAGATCCAATAAGATAAAATCAAGATACTATGCGATAGACCCAAAAACAGGAGAGACAACGCACACAAATGCTCAAATGGCAGCACTAGCAATCAAAGCATTAGAAAAAAATGGGTTTAACACTAAAAAAGCAGAACTTTTAGTGTGTGGAACAACAGTGCCAGACCAACTTCTTCCAAGCCATGCTTTGATGGTGCTTGGAGAGAGTGATTTAGACTCCATGGAGGCTGTTAGCATCGCTGGAATCTGCCTTAGCGGGCTTACTGCTTTAAAGTATGCTTATGCAAGTGTAAAAGCTGGGCTTATAGATAGTGCGATTAGTACAGGAAGCGAAAATATATCTGCATCAATGAGAGGAAGAAACTTTGAGCCGGAAGTGCAAAGCAGAGTTGATATTGTCAAGAAAAACAAAGAGCTCACTTTTGAAAAAGATTTTTTAAGATGGATGCTTAGTGATGGTGCAGGTGCGATTGGTGTAAGTAATAAACCAAATGAGAGTGGTTTATCTCTTAAAATCGAGTCTATATTTGCAAAGTCTTATGCAAACGAGCAAGAGGCGTGCATGTACTCAGGATGTGAAAAACAAAAAGATGGCTCACTAAAGGGTTACAGGGAGTATTTACCGCAGGATTGGCTGAAAAAATCGATCTTCTCTGTCAAGCAGGATGTCAAACTTTTAAATGAGAAAATTGTCGAATATACAGTAGTGAAACCATTAAAAGAGATGTTAGAAAAAGATATGTTTAAGCCTGAGGAGATAGATTGGTTTTTGCCTCACTACTCAAGTGACTATTTTAAGGAGAGATTGGCTGAAGGGATGAGCGAAGCAGGTTGCGATATCGCTAGAGAAAAATGGTTTACAAATCTATCTACTAAAGGTAATACAGGCTCAGCCTCAATCTATATCATTTTAGAGGAACTTTTCCATTCAAAAAAGATAAAAAAAGGTCAAAAACTTTTATGCTATATACCAGAAAGTGGTAGATTTTCAACTGCTTATATGTTGCTAGAGGCGGTTTAGATGGATCTAAATAGTGTTCCTCAAGACAATAGCTCTACATATGGAGAGATGAAAAAAGCTATCTATGCGAGCGATGAAGATGGAAATATAAGAAGTATCGGTTCAAGTGGTTGGGATGCTGAAGAGATTGTGACAAAATTGGCAATAGATGAGCTTGAAAATAGTAAATTAGAAGCTTATAAAGAGGTCAAAGCAGGTAAAAAGTCGCCACTGTACTACTATATGTTTGAGCAAAGGATGGATTTGAGTGTGCTGTCTCAATCAACAGGTTTTTTCAAATGGAGCATCAAAAGAGATTTTAAACCAGAAATTTTTAAAAATATTTCACAAAAGAGATTGCTTGTTTATTGCGATGTTTTAGGAAAACAGTTAGAAGAGATAAAAGAGTTACCAAAGGATAGCAATGGGTGAGTTTAAGCATACTCATTATGCTCATTGTGAGAGTGGGGTGATGTCATCTTTGCTAAGGCATCATGGTCTGCAAATCAGTGAGCCTATGATATTTGGGCTCTCAAATGCTCTGAATTTTGCCTATATACCTTTTGTAAAAATTGGGGGGATGCCGCTGGTTTCATATAGAAGCATACCAAAGTCCATCATCAAAAATATACAAAAAAACTTAAATATAAAGATGAAGTTAGAGACATTCACTTCCAAAGAAAAAGGTGAAATCAGACTAAATGAACTTTTGGAGCAGAACAGAGTCGTAGGAGCTCAAACCTCAGTCTATTGGCTTGATTATTTTCCGCCGGAGATAAGGTTTCATTTTAATGCTCACAATTTGCTGGTATATGCAAGAGAGGGAGATGAGTATCTTATAAGCGACCCTGTTTTTGACAAGAGTGTCAGGTGTGCGAGAAAATCCCTACAAAAGGCTAGATTTGCAAAAGGAATGATGGCTCCAAAAGGTTTGCTATACTACCCTATAGATGTGCCAAAAGAGATTGATTTGAAGCCAATCATCAAAAAAAGTATAAAAAAAGTAGCAAAATATATGTTAAAAACTCCCATTCCGATAGCAGGACTAGCAGGCATAAGATACTTATCGAAATCTATAAAAAAACTTAAAAACAGAGATAGAAAATATGCAAAACTCTTTTTGGGAAATATAGTACGAATGCAAGAAGAGATCGGTACTGGAGGAGCAGGTTTCAGGTTTATGTATGCTTCATTTTTGAAAGAGGCAAGTGAAGTTTTTGATGAAAATCAAACCTTGGCAGAGGCTTCGAGACTCATGCTTGAAGTCGGAGATAGTTGGAGAGATTTTGCTTTGGTTGTAGCAAAAGCTATAAAATCAAAAAAAGATATAGATTATGAGATGATTTCAGATATGTTGATGCACATAAGCAAAGATGAGGCTAAAGTATATAAAAAACTCTTGGAATTTGGATGATCAAAGTAGTTGATGTCGTTAAAAAGTATGGTGATTTTATTGCACTTAATCATCTCTGCTTTAAAGTTAAAAAAGGAAGCATATTTGGACTCTTGGGAGTCAATGGAGCAGGAAAAAGTACAATTTTGTCTATATTGAACGGACTTAGTGATATAGATAGTGGAGATATTAAAGTTGATGGGTTGGATATAAAAACTAATATCAAAAAGATAAAAGAGATTAGTTCTATCATCCCTCAAAATCTGGCTTTTTATGAAAAATTGAGCGTGAAAGAAAATCTTGATTTTTTTGCTAAAATTCAAAATGCAAAAAAAGAGAACTATGATAAAGCAATAGAGATAAATGGTTTAAAAGATGTGCTAAATCAAAGTGCAAACAGCCTCTCAGGTGGTCAAAAAAGAAGATTGAACATAGCCATAGGTTTGCTAAATAGCCCAAAAATTATCTATTTTGATGAGCCTACAGTCGGGATTGACCCAAAAAGTAGAAATGAGATATTGGAGTCTATAAAAAGCTATAAAGATTTTGGTATCACGGTTGTATATACAAGCCACTATATGAATGAAGTTGCAATGATTTGCGATGAGGTAGCGATCATTTCGCATGGTAAACTTGTTATGCAAGAGAGTATAGACAAATCTACAAATCTGGAAAGAGAGTTTTTGGAGTTGACAAAAGATGTTTAGTGCGATGGTCAAAAAAGAGTTTTTACTTGTCCTGCGAGATAAAAAAGCCTTAGCTATTCTCTTTTTGATGCCAGCTCTTTTTATATTGATCATATCAGTGGCTATGAGAGATGTTTTTACTCAAAAAAGTGTCAGTTTTGCAGTAAATATTATCAACCATGACAAAAATAGTATAAGCAAGGAGTTAGTGGAAAATATATCTAAGCAGAAGAGTTTTAAAATAGTAAACAAAACACAAGCAGAGATAATCTTGGAGATTCCCAAGGGGTATGCAAGCAGTAAAAAAAAGCTACATGTAGAGATAAAAGAGCCACTAAAAAGTGATGAAATAGAGCTTTTTAAGGCAAAATTGCTCAAAATTGTAGCCAGTTTAAAACTTAAAATCATAACAAATAGATTGATGGAGTTTTCAAGCGAAGCTGGCTCGGCAGTAGCATCTGTTAGTTTAGATAGTAGTAAACTTTTTGACCTAAGTTATAACAAGAAAAAAGATATACCAAACTCAACGCAGCAGAGTGTTCCATCTTGGATCGTGTTTGGTATGTTTTTTATGATAACTCCTATATCTACTGTTTTTATAAACGAGAGACGGCAAAATACGCTCTTGCGATTAAATTCTATGAGTGTTTCATGGACATATATGGTTATTTCAAAAATCATACCATACCTTCTAATAGCCCAGATACAAGCATGGGTGATGATTTGGGTTGGTATGTTTATGGTGCCTCTATTTGATACTCCGGCATTAAGCTTAAATGGCTCTATTTTTGCGATTATAACTCTTAGTTTTGCGCTGAGTATTTGTGCTACGGGACTTGCTGTATTGATTGCGGTTAGCAGTAGTTCTAGTGAGCAAGCTTCTACGATTGGCGGGATATTGAGCATACTTCTTGGTGCGATTGGCGGCGTGATGGTGCCAAAGTTTATAATGCCTCACTTTATGCAGACTTTAGCAAATATATCGCCAATGTCTTGGGGATTAGATGGATTTTTGGAGATCTTTTTAAAAGGTGGAGGTGTTATTAGTATCTTGAAAGAGTTTGTGTATTTAAGCCTTTTTGGAGTGGTTGCCATGATAATTTCCGTAATGATACTAAATATAAAAATGAAAAAAGGTTTGTTGGGTGGATAAAAACAAGATAAAACAAGAGATAAAAGAGATGATTATCCAAGAGTGTGAAAAAGATGAGTTCAAACCTGAAGATATAAGTGATGGCGTAGAGCTTTTTTCGCCCCAAAGTGGACTAGAACTAGACTCCCTTGATGCACTTGCAATCTCTATGGGATTGCAAAAACTTTATGGTGTGAGACTTGGAGATTCTAAAGAGTTTAGAAGAACTGTAACCACCATAGATAAATTGGCAGAGTATATAATAAAAGAGCAAAATGGCTAGTGTAAATATACTGGATTTTGAGATTCTCACTTCACTAGGAGATGCAAAACAGACAATCAGCTCGCTCCTCGAGTCTAAAAGTGGAATTTCATCAAAAGAGATAGAAGTCAGGATTCCTTACTATGCTTTTAAAGACAAAGTAGAGCAAAATCAAGAGAGTATCTATGCTCTTTTGCAAAATATTGTGGCAAAGATAGTTAGAAAACTTGATAAAGAAGATAGAAAATCAACAGCTGTTTTGATAGGTACTTCCCAGATAGATTGGAATTTGGTAGATGCCATAAATGCGAGTGCTTATGAGTATAAAAAGAAGCCTTATGGTTCTCAAAAATTAAGCATAGACTCATATGCCAAAAGTCTCTCAAGAGAGTTTGGTTTAAATGAGTTTACGATGAGCATAAATACCGCCTGTACTTCTAGCGCCAATGCTCTATTGGAGGCAAAAAATCTCATAAATGCAGGAGTTTTTCAAAAAGCTATAGTCGTAGGATTGGAGGTATTTTCTCCAATCATGAGTAGCGGTTTTTACAGTATGGATTTGATTTCAAAAGATTTGCCAAAACCTTTTGATCTTCAAAGAGATGGTCTCGTGCTTGGCGAAGCAGTCGGAGCTATTCTTTTAGGCAAAGATGAATCTCTTTGGAGTATAGAGGGTGGCTTTAGCAATTGCAATTCCCAAACTATCACAGCAGTTAGCAGCAGCGGAGAAGAGTGCGTCGAAGTGATGCAAAATGCACTTACTAATTCAGCTCTACATGTAGAGGATATTACCGCTTTGAAAGCTCATGGTACGGGTTCTCTTAGCAACGATTTGGCCGAGATAAATGCCATAAAAAAACTCTTTTGTAAAAGCATTAAATTCACAGCTCTCAAGCCATATATCGGTCACACTATCGGTGCTTCAGGCGTGGTTGAGATTGCTATGCTTCAAGAGTGTATAGATCAGGGCTTTTTACCAAAAACACTCTTTTGCGAGAAGCCAATTTTGATTGATTTTGCCCCACTGAAAGAGCATGAAAAGTGCGAGAGCGGAGTTTTCATGTGCAACTACTTTGGATTTGGTGGGAACAATACTTCTCTAATCATAAAAAAGAGTGATGCATGACACTATATATAAAAAATTACAGCTCATATATAGATGATGGGTTGGATATAAAAAAAGAGTTGAAACAACGATACAAGATAGATACAAGAAGACAAGACAGGTTTATACATTTAGCAGTTTATGGTGCTGCTTTACTAAAGCAAAAGTGTGAGATAAGCGCTAATGACGAGCTTTACTTGACAAGTGGGGTAGGAAATATCGATATAGTTCAAAAGACAAATACCTACATGTTTGAAGAGTCGGAGGCTCTAAAACTTTTTGATTTTATCAATCTGTTGGGCAATACAACGAGTTATTATGTTGCAAAAACATTAGGCATCACAGGCAAAAATATATTTCAAATTTCAGATAATTTTACATATATAAACACTTTGCTTAGTATCTACTCCTCGCTAAGAGAATCTAAAAAAGATGCTATAATATGCACTATAGATTTAATCTCAAATCCAGAACAAAGCATCAAGAGAGTTTTGGGAGTGGATGAAGAGACTAAAGTAGTAAGCAGTGTAAATTACCAAAAGCTCTCATTGAAAAAAGAAGGTGCGATAGCTTCGATAGAGTTTGACATACAGAGTTATAGTTTAGACAAATTAAAAGAGAAGATAGATATGCAAAAAGCTTTTTTTTCTCCAAGATGTAGCATAAAAAAAGATACAGATTTTTTTGAAACAATAGCAAGTTACGAAGTAAATAGAGCTATAAAAGAGAGAAGAGATATGGTTTTCGTGGATTGCTTTGAAGATAGATACAAGATAATAAAGAGTAAAAATGAAAAGTTATATTAACAGTTATGAACTACTGTGCGATGCGGGAGATGTAAAGGCACTTATGGATGCTATATATGCAAAAGAGTCTGCTATTACTGTAGATAAAACATATATAGAGGATGCAACAGCAGGTTTGGGAATCATGCAGTATGAAGATATATATACTCTTTTGAAAGAGGTTGTTAGCAAAGTTTTAAAAGAATCAAATCTTGAAGATTTTCACAATACTTTGCTCATTCTTGGATCTTCAGTCGGAGGCATGCAGGAGTGCGAAGAGATATTTTATGCCCAGAAAAGTTATGAAAATATAGACCCAAACAGATACTCCATGAATGCACTAACCGATTACTTGGAAAAAGAGTTTGGATTTTATGATTCAAGAGCTATCTCCACAGCCTGTACCTCTAGCGCAAATGCCTTTGTGCTCGCAAAAAGATTGATAGAAGCAGGAGCATATGAAAATATACTCGTTGTTGGGGCAGATGGGCTATGCAAATCCACTGTTTTGGGGTTTTATGCTCTTAGTGTACTCTCAGGTGATAAATGCAGGCCGTTTGATAAAAACAGAGATGGTATGAATGTGGCTGAAGCGGTGGCTGCTATCTTGATTCAAAATCAAAAAAAAGAAAATTCCATAGAGTTAAAAGGTGTCGGAGCCAGTAGCGATGCGTACCACATGACAAATCCAAATCCAGATGCAAGTGGAGCGATAAGTTCGATGCAAGATGCCCTAAAAGATGCAAATCTAAATCCATCAGATGTAGAGTATATAAATGCTCATGGAACAGCAACTATAGCAAATGACAGAGTCGAAGCTAAAGCAGTAGAAGAGATATTTGGAATAGACGCTTTTGTTAGCTCTACCAAAGCCATTACCGGCCACACGCTTGGAGCTGCTGGCGCAGTAGAAGCGATAGTATCATGTGAAGCGATAAAACGCTCTTTGATCCCGCCTCAGGCAAATTTAACTGAGCTAGAAAATAAAAATATAAATGTCCCACTAGAGCCTGTAAAGATGAGAGTAAAAAATGTCATGAGTAACTCTTTTGCATTTGGTGGCAACAATACTTCGTTGATTTTTGGAGAGTGCATATGAAAAAAGTAGCCTTAAATATAGTCAGTTCAGCTAAAATTTTTGCACCAATTAAAATTGAAAATTTAAATGAAAAAAAATTAGTACCAAATATGATGTTAAGACGAAGACTTACTAGAAATGCAAAAGTGATGCTTTACTTGAGCGATCAATGCAATTTTGAAGGTGGAAAAATCGTATATGGAACATGTTTTAGCGAGCTTGAAGAGACAGCAAAGATAGCTAACTCTGTACTTGAAAAAAGACTTCTCTCGCCTACATCTTTTCAAAACAGCGTTTACAATACTGCCCCGTCATATTTTTCGATTATAAATAAAGACAGAGATGAAATCATCACTATCTCATCAGGAATGAAGACATCTTTACAAACTCTAAAGACAGCAGCACTGCAGGCTTTGATCTCAAAACAGAGAGTATTGTGTGTTTGTATAGAGTGTTTAAATATCAAAAATATCGAACAGATAAACAGATGTGCAGACTATCTCGAAGCAGGTGCTGCAGTAGTTTTAGAAGTTTGTGATGATGAAGCAGTTGAGGTAGAACAGAAACAAACAGATGGCATCATAGGCGCACTTCAAGATATATTTAGTGTTGTAAATATGCATGAAAATGGTAAAAATAAAATTTTAATGGAGCTTTAAGAATGACCATAGATAACGATTTTGTAGAGTATAGTAACTTTAAAAAAAGAGAAAATATAACTTTAAGCAAAAACAAAAAATTTAAAAAAATGATAAATAATGGACATGATTTTTTAATTCAGCGCATAAAAGAGGGGCAACCGATATATGGCATCACGACGGGCTATGGAGAGTCTGGTTGCAATGCGGTTGTCATGCAAGAAGCAATGGAACTTCAAGAAAACTTATATAGATTTTGTGGTGTTGGAGTGGGTGAGTATCTAAGTGAAGAAGTTTCAAAAATAATGCTGATAGTTCGACTTATCAGTCTTAGCAAGGGAAAAAGCGGCATAAGTTATGATTTGCTTGAGAGATTTGAAATTTTGCTTAAAAATGAAATTTATCCACTGATACCATCTCAAGGTTCAGTTGGAGCAAGTGGAGATCTAGCCCCCTTATCATACATAGCAGCCGTCATAGCAGGCGATAGAGAAGTGACATATAAAGGTAAGATAAGAGATACAAAAGATGTATATAAAGAGCTAGGAATCAAACCATATACCTTCAAAGCAAAAGAGGCACTTGGTGTCATAAACGGAACAGCTACCATGAGTGCTATTGCTATAAAAGCGATAGAGGAGTTTGAAGTTTTGCTTGAAAGTTTTGAAAGTTTTATCGCGGCTATCTATGAGCTTTTGATATGCGATACAACGGCACTTGAACCATATGTTCATAAAAGCAAACCATTTGCAGGGCAGATAGAGTCCGCTTCCAATATCCTAGCTAAATGCAAAGGCTCAAAACTAACACAAGTTGCTTTTAGCAGATGTGAAAATTTTCAAGATGAGAAGTGCCAAAATATACAAGATAGATACTCCATCCGTTGTGCCCCGCAAGTTTTAGGAGTAGTAAGAGATAACTTAGAAATCGCCAAAAAATGGATAGAAAACGAGATAAATGGTGTAAATGATAATCCACTGATAGACCCAATAGGCAAGAGAATCTATACTTCAGGAAACTTTTATGGTGGATATATAGCTCACGCGATGGATACGATGAGGATTTGCATGGGAAATATGGCTGATTTATTAGATAAGCAGTTTGAACTTTTGATAGACCACAAATTCAACAAAGGCTTAGGAGAAAATTTAAAGATAAATAAAAAATCAACCCATCATGCCTTTAAACTCATACAGATAACGCTAAGTTCATTAAGTGCTGATATCTTGATGAACACAAATGCAGCCTCTCTATACTCTCGTTCAACCGAATCATTCAACCAAGACAAAGTAAGTATGGGAACAACTTCAGCAAGAAATTTTGCAAAACAGTTGCCAGATTTTGCCAATATGCTAAGCATCGCCTTTTTGGGAGTCGCCCAAGCAGTAGATATCAGAGGGTATGAAAAATGTTCATCAACATTGCAAAACAGATACAACGAAATAAGAAAAATAGTCCCAAAACTACTAAATGACAGAAGAATGGACATAGATATAAAAGTAGTAAATAAAATGCTAAAAGAGGGAAAATTTGCATAAGTAAAAGTTAAGTATATATCTAAATTTTGGAGATTAAAGTGAAAAAAGTTTTGATTACCGGCTCTACTGGTAGCATAGGTGAGGCTATCGCTAGAGAGTTTCACCGTAAGGGGTATTTTGTATATTTGCACTATCGCAGCGATGAAAATAGGGCGTTAGAGTTAAGTGATGAGTTGGAAAATTCTGAGATTATTGGATTTGATATTTTGGATAGAGACGATGTGGGCTTAAAATTGGCAAATATCGACTTTGATGTATTGGTTAATAATGCTGGCATCACTAAAGATAAGCTCTTTTTTTGGATGAGTGATGATGAGTGGCAAAGCGTGATAGATACTTCAGTAAACGGCACTTATAATGTGACCAAGGCAGTTATTAAAAATATGATTACCCAAAAGAGTGGTTCTATCGTCAATGTTGCTTCCGTTTCGGGTTTAGTTGGAAACATGGGGCAGACTAACTACTCAGCTGCCAAGGGTGCGATGATAGCTTTTACAAAAGCATTGGCTCTTGAAGTGGCACGATATAAGATTCGAGTCAATGCTGTAGCTCCTGGACTCATAGAGTCTGAAATGACAAAAGATTTGGATATAAAAAGCATAAAAAAAGATATACCTCTGAGAAGAATAGGAAAACCACAAGAGGTGGCAGAGTGCGTCTTTTTTCTAGCTGAAAAAGCATCTTTCGTAACCGCAGAGGTGCTCAATATTAGCGGAGGAATGGTCAGATAGTGCAGTATCTAGGTATCATCTTAGCTCCTATGTTTGTACTTCTCATTCACTATTTTGAGTTTAGACTGGTTGTTGGGGTATATCTTTTGATGGCGATTTTTTACCTTGCTTTTAAAGTGAAAAAAAGAAGCAGTTTTGTAGATATGGCAGTTCCTGGCGTAATAGTATTGATTTTATCCATCGCTTACTACTACTCTTCCATACAGAGTGTAAAATACATACCAGCAACTCTTTCGGCGATCTTTTCACTGCTATTTATAGATGCACATTTCAATAAAAAATACATGGTTTTAGGTTTCACAAAGAGATTTTACCGTAAGGATTTAAGTGAGGCTGAGATAGATTTCTTGAAAAAAGGGGATGGGTATTGGGTATTTGTGATGCTTGTCAATACTATCATTCACATCTATATCGTGAACTTTTGTAGCAATATTGTTTGGGCATTTTATTCATCGGTTGGCTGGTACATTCTCTTTTTTGGTGCTTTGCTGGGACAAATTATTTATGGAAAGGTATATGGTGTTAAAGTGCATACTAGGTAGCGTAGGGCATTTTGTTTTTTTTGGATTGCTCGTTGGCATGATGATTCCGGGATATCTTATATACTTTGTATTTAGACCATTTATCAAAGATCCGCTTCGTTTTTTTCAAAATGGATCAGCACTCTCTTATAGACTTTTCTATCTTTTGGTCCCCCGCATAGTTTTAAAGGCTGAAGTTTTAGAGGATATGCCAAAAGGTGCTATTTATGTTTCAACGCACCAATCCATACTTGATTTTCCAGCATTTGCAATGTTTGTCAAGGATTATTTGATCTTTGCAAATGTAAATTTAGGCAAATATCCACTTGTGCAGAAGATAACCCATGCAGTGGGCGTGAGATATATAAAGGGCAGGTCATTAAGTGAAGTTTCCCAAATCCAAAAAGAGCTAGAAAAACATCTTGAAAGAGGTAAAAATGTTATATATTTTCCAGAGGGAACTAGACATACAGGAGATAAACTTTTACCTTTTAAAAGAGGAGCATTCAACTTAGCGATGAAAAAAAATGTGCCGATTGTGCCAATCATCATAGAGGGCGCATATAAATTTTTACCCAGAAAGGCATGGTGTTTTCGAACAAGCAAGAGGGAGAAAATTTATCTAAAGATGCTATCCCCGATATACCCAAAAGATTTCAAAAGTGAGGCTGATATGAAGATATATACACAAAATTTGATGCAAAGATGGAAGGATGAACTATGCGATTTATCGTGATTTTAGCTCTACATGTAGCGCTTTTTGCCAGCTCTTATAACTTTGATGAGTATAAGTTTGTCAAGGCAGTATCGACAGAGTTTAAGAACAGTGGACATATAGATGTGCAAAAAGATAAAACAGTGATAGTCTATAGTGAGCCGTCATACAAAAAGATAGTCAAAACCGACACAAATGTAACCATAGAGGATTCGTCCAAAAAACTCTACCATCTAAAAGGCAGAGCAAATTTTTATGCCAAAACTTTTATCGGCGCTATGACGAGACTGGGTGATTTTAGTAAGCTTAAGGGAAGCTCTGATTTTGATATCCAAAAGGATGGAAACACTTACTTCGTAGCGTTTAAAGGTGACCTTGCAGATCAAATAACTAAAGCAGAGGTTTATGTAAAAGACTCAAAAGTTCTTAATTTTAAGATGTTTATGCCAAATGGCGATACCATAAAGATAGTCAAAAAATAGTGAAATACCTAAATGCAATCATATTTGTTTTTTTATCCCTTTTGTATCTTGCTCTCTCTTCGCATATAAAATTTTCTACTAATTTTATAGATATATTTCTCTCTCAAAAAAGTCTGAAGATTTTTCATATAGCCAAAGAGTTTGGATTTTCAAATGAGATACTCATCTCAAAAAAAGGGTTTGACAAAAAATCCTTAAAAGAGCTTCAAGAAGTTGCAAAAGAGTTAAAAAAGATACCTCAGATATCAAAAGTTGAGATATCTAGTAAGATTTCACCCAAGCTAAGAAAATATATGGCGAAAAACTACTATCTTTTGGCAGATTTTAATGATACAAAAATCACAAATACCGACATAAAAAACAGGTTGAAAAAGATATACAAAAGCGTAGCTACTTCTGTGATATATCAGCCCATAAACAAGTATGACCCACTTGAACTTTTTAGTATGGATTTTCAACAAACGAGCAAATATCAAAAGTTAAAAAACTACGGTTATCTGATACGAGCTACAACTTGGGCAGATACTTCAAATGCCCAAACAGCGAGAGTTGTTTATGAAGATATCGAAAAATTACTGACAAAATTTCCCGGTGTAGTTGCCATTTCACCATTTTTTTATCTTGTCGAAAATTCATCATATATAAAGGCAGATGCGCAAAAAATAATGCTTATATCTACTCTTTTATTGTTACTTTTATATTTTGTAATTCTCAAAAATCACAAGCTTCTTTTTAATGCCATTTTAGCCATCGCTAGTTCAATTTTGAGCGCGATTATATTGACATCTTTCATCTTTGATAGCATCAACATTTTGGCTATAGTTTTTGGAGTTAGCGTTACGAGCATATCTATCGACTATATGTTTCACTACTATTTTCACGGATATTTTTCAAAGAGTAGATACTCATTTCAAAAGAGAGTATTTTTTGGATTTTTCACAACGGTTGGTGTTTTTATTATATTTGGTTTTATAAATATTGACCTTTTTAAGCAACTAGCCATCTTTAGTGTTATATCCTTAAGTATGGCTTATGTGCTGTTTAGTTTTACCTTTATCTATCTTGATATAAAAAAGCCTGTCATAGTAAAGCAAGAAGAGGCTATTAGGCGATTTAACCCTCTACATGTAGCGCTAATTTCGCTTGCTTTGCTTGCCTATGCTTTCTTTCATCTTAGTTTTGACAATAATCTGAAAAATCTAGACTATCACAATACAAAACTCTTAAATCTTTCAAAACTTTTCAATAGAGGCTTACAAAACAACAACTACCAAGCCGTAATCATAGAGGCAAAAAGTAGAGATAAACTTTTAGAAAAATATGAAAAGATAGAAGCATCAAATCCTGCGATGCTTGGCATTGGCAAGTTTGTCTTAAGTAAAAAAAGATGTGAAAAAAGAGTGGAGCAGATCAGCAAATTTGATTTTGAAAAAGTCAAAAAAACTATAAATCAAGAGGCAAAAAAGATAGGATTTAATGATGTCTTCAAAGATGCCTACAAAGGAATAGATAGTTTAAAATGCAAAAATAGTCTAAATAGTGCGATGAGATTTAAGATAATAAAAGATAAAAATAGCTACTACACTTTGGCATTAATCCCTAAAAAAAGCATAAAATCTTCAAATCTTTTCAGCATTGTTGATTTGGGTAAAAGTTTAGCAAAAGATACAAGAGAGATGAAGGAAAAACTTCAGTTATATATGCTCATCTCGGTAGCTTTCATAGTGCTAGTTCTGTTTTTCAATTATGGCTTCAAGATGCTTTTTCCACTCTCATTTCTGCTTTTTCCACTAAGCGTTGTACTCTTTGGTATATCGTTGTTTGGAAAGATCAACATCATGAATATCTTTGCTCTTGTTATATTGATAGCTATAAGTATAGATTATGGTATCTACTTGCATAAAACTTCAACTCCAAGCGAGACAAAGATGGCCATCAAGTATGCTTTAATGAGTACATTTTTGGGTTTTGGAGTGTTGATTTTTAGCAAAACTGTTGCATTGTATTCCATAGGTTTTGTGATAACTTTGGGAATTGGATCGATTTTTCTTTTGCTTTATACAAGTTTATGATAAAATAGCGCCCTTTAAGGAGAAGAGTATATGAGAATTTATGATATGGATAATAGATGCTATCGCGATATAGAAGAGGTCAAAAATCCTACTTCAAAAGTCGAACAACTTTCGCAAGCGCTCTACTGTTTTGAAAACGACATTTTTGATGTTATTTATGATAAATCACAACCAGCACTTGTTAAGTATATTGACTCATTGGGTATCGAAAATCTTTATCAAGATGGGATGCAGTTTTTGTACTTCACTTCTGGAACTACAGGTTTGCCTACTGGCGTTTATAAAACAAAAGAGAACTCTTTGGCGCAATCAGCCGCACTTATCAAAACTTTGGGGACAAGAAAATTTAACAGAGTGGTTACGACAGTCCCTTTTGTTCATATATATGGCGTAGATATAGGTGCAGTAGTGCCGAAGGATTTAGATATAGATGTTTGGACAAAAGAGAATTTTTTGCCTCAAGAGTTAGCAGTGGAAGCTCAAAAAGAGGGCACTTTAGTGGTGACTACTCCTGTGTTTATCAAGGCTTTGAACAGGCTACATGTAGATATGAAATTTAGTGGGTCATTTTTTCTCACTTCAACTGCTCCCCTGCCGCAAGAGGATGGAAAACTGTTTCGTGAAAAATATGACAGTTCAGTTTCTCAACTTTTTGCTTCAACTGAGACTGGCTTGATGGGACACAAAACTGATGATGAGGGCATACTAAGAGTTTATGATGGGGTCAGTATCGACCAAAAGTACGATATGCTTCGTGTCTCTTCGCCATTTTTGACTCAGAAAATACTAAATGATGGGGTAGTTGAAGATGTTGTGCCACCGTTTCAAACTGAAGATATAGTGGAGATTCTCAATGACAAAGAGTTTAAGCTTTTAGGCAGAAGTTCAAATCTGGCTAAAATCGCAGGAAAAAGGATCTCAACTCAGCAGATAGAGGGGATCGTAGAGTCGATGCCGGGAATCGAGTCTGCATACATAAAAATCAGAAGAGATGACAGAGCACTCAAGGATGAGATTTTAGATATCTATGTCGAGTCAGAACATGGACTTGATGCAAAAGTTTTTAGGGCAAAGTTAAAAGAAAATTTTGGTTCTATGAATATTGCGTTTAAGATATTTAACGGTGTAAAAATCATAAGAAGTTCAGTCGGTAAAAAAATTGGATTTAAAAAAATAGGAGAATAAATTGATAACAGCAAATGACTTAAAACAGAAGATTATAGCGGGTTTAGGACTTGAAGATATGGGTGTAGATGAGATAGAAGATGATATGCCCCTTTTTGGTGAAGAGGGTCTTGGGTTAGATAGCGTGGATGCGATAGAGTTAACCCTGATAATAGAGAAAGAGTTTGGAGTGAAGATTAAAGATATGGGCGAATCTGAAAATATATTTTCGACTGTAAATTCACTTAGCGCATATATAAATGAGCAGTTAGAGCAAGAAAAATAACCTATATGTCAGACTTTTCAATTCCTCACTTGCCGCCTGTCAGATTTGTTGATTCCGTGCTATATGCAGATGAGAGTAGAGCTGAGGTCAAAATCTCATTTGATACTCTGCCTAGTCTAGCCATGTTGGTAGAAGCTGCAACACAAAGCTCTTCAGGTATAAAAGATGATGAGGGTGGCGAAAAGATGGGTTTTTTAGTCTCTTTAAAAGATGTGAAACTTTTAAAAGAGATATCAAGCAAAGAGTACACTGTGCTCGTAGAGTTGATTCATAAAATTGATAATTTCAAATCCCTTTTGTTTGCCATAATGGATAAAAAGCAGAAGATCGCAGAGGGAAATTTTTCGATTACAGTTCAATAAATTTTAAGGAGTAAATTATGAAGAGAAATCTTACATTAGTTTTGGCATTTTTTATGCTTCCGTTAGCGATGTTCGCTAAGAGTTATGTGATCAATTTAGGTATAGTTACCACACCTCATTCATTTCACTATATGGCTGCAAAAAAGTTCAAAGATATAGTTGAAAAAGGTAGTGGCGGAGATATAAAAGTAAATATCCACCACTCAAAGTCTGTTGGAAATGAGACAAGTATCTTGCAACAGTTGCAGTTAAATGCCCTCCAGATGGGTGTTATTACAGCTGGACCGATAGATAAGTTTGTGCCAGCCATCAAAGCTATAGAGTTTCCATTTATATTTGACAGTTTTGCAAAGGCTGATGAGATACTAGATGGAAAAATTGGTCAAGATATATTAAAAAGCTTCAAATCAGCAAATTTAGTAGGTTATCACTTTTTGGAAAATGGATTTAGAAATATCACAAACTCCAAAAAACCAATCCACTCTGCTAGTGATGTAAAAGGCTTAAAAATCAGAGTTATGAACTCACAACTTCAGATAGATATCTGGAAAGCCATCGGTGCAAATCCGACTCCAATGCCATGGCCTATATACACTCAACTTTCTCAGCATGTTATAGATGGACAAGAGAATCCACTAGCAGTTATAGACCAATATAAGCTATACGAAGTGCAAAAATACCTAACTTTGACTAGACATGTTTACTCTGCTTTGGTTTTCGTCGGAAGCAAAGGTTTTTATGATTCACTGCCTCCAAAGTACCAAACTTTACTGTTTGATGCAGCAAAAAAAGCATCGATTTACGAGAGAAAACTGAACAGAGACAAAGCAAACTACTTTTTGGCTGACTTGAAAAAGCAGGGAATGATCATAGACGAGCATCCTGATATGTCATCTTTTAGAAGTAGAGTAAAATCATTAAAAAGCCAATTTAGCGGAGTTGCAAAAAAATACCTAGAAGAGATTTTAGCCAAGTAAAATGTTAAAAACTGCCAGAGCTATCTCGATACTAAGCGACATGATAAATGCTTTTGTAAGTAGATTTGTTGTGTTGCTTATATTTTTACTTTCACTCCTATTGGGTGTGGCAGTATTTTATAGATATATACTAAATGATTCGATATATTGGTCAAATGAAGTCGCAAGATACATTTTGGTTTATATCGTTTTTTTTGGCTCAACCATGGCACATAAGCATAAAAATCATATCCGAATTGATATGATTTTTGCTTATATATCCAAGAAAAATTTGCAGAGACTAGATGTCATCATCGCTCTACTGTTTATAGCTTTTTGGGTGTTGATTATCGTCGGAAGCATAAAGCTTTTACCACTCTTTATGATGCAAAAAACAGCTACTTTGCAGATACCATTTGCTTTGCCCTTTGTAGCGATTCCTATATCTGCTTTTGTATGGATACTCTACTGTATCGATGATATACTTAAAAAAGTTGTAAAAAGATGATAATGTGATACTTTTACTCATACTTTTACTTGCTTTGATACTTCTATCTATCCCTGTTTTTTTATCTATCGGGTTATCGACTGCTGTTGCATTTGTTGTCTCAAATCTTCCACTTTTTATGATCCCTCAAAAGATGTTCGATGGGGTAAACTCCTATGTCCTTTTGGCAGTTCCGCTTTTTATGTTAGCAGGAAGCATTATGGATCAAGGCGGCATATCAAAAAGACTTGTAGATCTCTCGGAGTCATTAGTGGGGCACTTTAAGGGTGGACTTGCTATTACATCTATACTCTCAAGTATGTTGTTTGCCGGAGTATCAGGTTCTGCAGCTGCTGATACGGCAGCAGTAGGCGGAGTTTTGATACCATCTATGAAAAAGAGAGGATACGATAAAAATTTCGCAGCTTCCATCATAGCCACAGGTGGTTCAATCGGAGTGATTATACCCCCGAGTATCCCTATGATCATCTTCGCTTTTATAGCAAATATATCAGTCGGAAAGCTATTTTTAGCAGGTATAATTCCTGGCATCATAATAGGACTTTCTCTTATCACTCTTGTTGTTTTCAAGACAAGAAATCTGCAAATAGATGAGGCTAGAAGAGAATTTAGTTTTGGAAAATTTAAAACAACATTTAAAGATGCTATTTGGGCACTCGGTATTCCGATTATCGTAGTTGGCGGTATCTTAGGTGGACTATTTACAGCAACAGAATCAGCAGCCGTTGCAGTTATATATGCACTTTTTGTGAGTAGTTTTATATATAGAGAGTTAAACTTAAAAAAATTATATAAAGCCACCATCTATGCTATAAACACAAGCTCTATCATCTTGATAATCATCTCAATAGCTACTGTATTTTCATGGTTTCTATCCATGAACAACATTCAAGAGTTGCTAACTCAAAGCTTTTTGCTTTTAGGAGATAATAAATTTGTCATACTCTTAGCGATAAATCTCTTTTTACTCATAATGGGTACTTTTGTAGAGACTACTGCATCACTGATTCTCTTCGTTCCGGTAGTTACGCCACTACTAAATCAGTTAGGAATCGACCCCATGACATATGGAGTGATGATAGTAATAAACCTTGCAATCGGCATGCTAACGCCACCACTTGGCATATGTCTGATGGTTTCAAGCTCCATAGCCCAAAGCCGGATAATGGAGATATCAAAAGCGATCATTCCTTTTTTACTTGTGATGATTTTTGATCTATTTCTTATAACTTTCATACCGTTTTTGACTACATTTTTACCATCAATCTATTGACATAGTTAAAAATCAAATTTACATTGGCAATCTCATGTTCTTTTCATATATTTATGATAAAATGAGCGCAAAATAAAATCAGAAAAGAGGGGATAAATACCATGAATGCATACCAATATGCTATGGAGATGGAAAAAGAGGGTGAAGCGTTTTATAGAGAGCTTGCGGAGAAAACAGATAATGATGGTTTGAAAAACATCTTTTTAAACTTAGCTGACGAAGAGGTAAAGCACTATAAAATGTTTGAAGAGTTGGCAAAACATGATGGATCTGTTGTGATTCCAAAAATGAATGTAGAAAAAGATGCAAAAGCAATATTTGCAGAGATGAAAGCATCTGGCAAGAAGATTGATTTTAGCAAGGATCAGGTTGCCCTATATAAAAAGGCGATGGAATCAGAAGAAAAAGCATACGCACTATATGTAGAAAAAGCAAACGAAGTTCAAAGCCCTGAAGACAAAGAGATATTTTTAAAGATAGCTGATGAAGAAAAAAAGCATCATAAGCTTTTAGAAAATATAGTTGAGTTTGTAGCTGAACCAGATAGTTGGTTGGAAAACGCTGAATTTTGATAACTAAAAAGTGCTTGAGAGCTTTTATCTCAGGCACTTTATCTTTTTATAAGGTTCTTAACCAGTTGCAGAGATGAGATGATAGAGCCAAACACAACCAATGTACAAGCAATCCATACGGAACTACTTGGTTGTGAAATCTTAAGTAGAATAAGAAGTGCGGTTGATAGAAGTGGTATAAAGTAGGACATAGAGCCTAGAAGTTGTATATTTCCATTTTTCATACCATAATCCCATAGAAAAAATGCTCCACCAAGAGGACCTAAGCCGATAAGTAAGATAGTTGTCGTCTCCCTTAAATCAGGTATAACAGTCGTTTCAAAAAGCATATGGCATATTAGAGATAAAATTGCAGTAACTCCACAAAAAGCCCCGACGGAGCTAGTGGATATATGAGAAAACAGACGAGAAATCACAGAGTATGTTGCCCAAATTATTGCTGCAGTAAAAGCGTAAATATAACCTTTGGCATATCGAGATTCAAAGCTAAAAGCACTACCGTTGGAGATCAAAAAAATAACTCCGGCAAGTCCGAAGAGGATACCGACTATATGAAACCACTTTAACTTTTCATTTGGTAAAAATGCACTAAAAAGAACTATAAAAAGAGGCCAAAGATAGTTGATGAGATTTGCTTCGATAGCCGGGGCATTTCGAATTGCTAAAAAGTAGAAGTAGTGGTATCCAAAAAGCCCAATTATTCCGACTAGCCACACTTTGAGAGGTAGTTTAAAATGAGTCAGTATGCCTCTGCTCTCCTTCTTCCATAAGGTCAAACCTATCAAAAACGCTATAAGAAAAGAGATTGATATCAATTCAAAAGGTGGAACTCTTTTAGCCAATACCCCTAAACTCGCAAGCATTGACCATAGAAGTATCGCAAAAGTGCCAAGTATATTACCTTTTATCAACATCTATCTACCGTAGTATAATGTCTATTTTGCTGTTTTAAATTCAAATATCGCTCCTACGCTTTTGTTTGGTTTGTTGGCTATGATATTTGCATTCCATATCATTCCGCCAACTATACATGTAGGGAGTGTTACACTTCCCTTATAGATGCCTTTTGAGATCTTTTTTAGAGTTTTTACTATCAGTCCCATGTTCATATTTGTTGCAAAGATTTTTAATTTAAGAGTGTCTGTGGCTATATTTTTAGTTTTTACTGTTAGCTCTATCGGCTTCATTAAGGGGATTGATTGGGGCTCGATGGAGAGTTCCATGATACTTCCATCTTTTAGTTTGACCAGGCATGATGAGTTGTGCAAGTTGCAATTTTTACTCTGTTTTACAAAGTCAGTGTTTCCTACATACCATCTGTATATGTCACTTGAATTTATCAGAAAATATGCACAGATAGCGCCCAAAACTATAATTTCAACAAAAAGAAGTTTAAAAAATTTACTATTTTTCATTTTGATAGTTTAGCATTTGATAGTTAAATACCTATTAAACAGGAGATTAATATAGAAATTTATCCTAAAATTGACAGCTTCTTTAAAGTTTTAGCTAGGTAGAATACTAAAAAATAAAAAGGTTTTGGTTCTATATGGCAACTATAACAGTAGATGGTAGAGAAATTTTTGCAAAAGAGGGGGCTATCCTCATAGAGGAACTCTTGGCAAATGACATCAATATACCACATTTTTGTTATCATCCGGCTCTTGGCAAAGATGGAAATTGCCGAATGTGCATGGTTGAAATCGAGGGCAAAAAAAGACCTCAAATCTCTTGTGATACTCCTGTAAAAGATGGTATGGTTATCAGAACAAAGGGTGAAAATATAGCCAGAGTTAAGAGGCAAATTTTAGAGTTAGAACTCATAAATCACCCAGTTGATTGTCCTATATGTGACCAAGCTGGTGAGTGCTCGTTACAAAACTATTATATGGATGTTGGGCTATATGAGAGCAGACTAGATACTGCTAAAAATAAAAAAAGAAAGCATGTTGACTTAGGTGCAAATGTGATGCTTGACCAAGATAGGTGCGTTTTGTGTACAAGATGCGTACGATTTACAAGAGATATCACGAAGACTCATGAATTAGGTGTTGTTGTGAGAAATGACCACTCCTATATATCTACATTTCCGGGCACTAAACTCTCAAATCCATATGCCATGAATGTCATAGATTTGTGTCCGGTCGGAGCTTTAACAAGCAAAGATTTTAGATTTCATCAGCGAGTCTGGTTTTTGAAGCCTGAAGAGGCTGTTTGTGATGGTTGCTCTAGAGGTTGTTCACTACTAGTTGATCACAATAAAGAGAAATACAAAGATGATGTTATATACAGGTATAGACCAAAATTTAATGCAAAAGTAAATGGCTATTTTATATGTGATTATGGAAGATTGAGTTATAAAAAAGAGAATGAAAATAGGCTGAAAAATGCAACCATAAGAGGAATGGAGAGTGAATTTGAATATGCACTTTTGAAGATGGAGCGATTGATTAAGAGATATGGCTCAAAGATGCTATTTTTGATTTCAGCTAGTTTGTCGCTTGAAGAGATCTATAGGCTTAGAGTCCTGAGTGAAAAATTAGGCGCTCAAATCAATGGATATGATGATAATTTTGATGAAGAGTTTCAAGATGATATGCTAAGAACAAGCGATATGATGCCAAATCGAAAGGCTCTTGAGTATTTGGGAATTAAAAATAGTAAAGATGAATTGAAAGAGCAGATAAAAGATAAAGATTTTGTCCTGTTTGTTGGGCGAAATGATACTACCATAGCAGATGATTTTGGATATAACGGACATATCGGAGTGATGACTTATAGGGATTTTGAGCAGACAGACAGACTTGATATCGTTGTGCCAACAGTGTCACATACAGGAAGAGCAGGAAGCTTTATAAATTGCGATGATATACTGCAGTACAGTTCTTGCGAAATCAGTAGAAATATCCAACAGATAAAAGTGCTAAATTTTTTGGAAAAAGTCCTAGGTGATGGAAAGATTACATGTGAAGATGTATGGAGTGGTGGGCTGGAAAACGAAGAGTTTCTTCAGGGCATAAAGTTTAAAGATTTGAAATCAAATTGCATAAAGATTGAGAGAAAATGAATACCATACTAGTTATAGTTATAGTTGTAAACATTATCATAGCTCTACTTTTTTCACTGGGAGCTGCACCTATCTTGGTGTGGGTAGAGAGAAGGGTGGCTGGTTTTATACAAGACAGACTAGGTCCAAATAGGTGCAATATCGCAGGAATCAGACTAGGCGGACTTATACAATCATTTGCAGATATGCTAAAATTAGTCTTTAAAGAGGATTTTAGAGCGGGAGCCATAAAAGAGAAGTTTGTATTTATGCTAGCACCTGTTATAGTTTTTGCATCAGCTTTTTTATCCTACATGGTGATGCCTTTCGCAGATAATCTTACTATAGGAAAACAGACATTTGTCATGCAAGGGTTGCCAACAAATCTTGGTATTTTATGGTTTTTAGCATTTGCAGGGCTTAGTATATATGGAATTATACTGGGTGGTTGGGCTAGTAACAACAAATACTCGCTTCTAGGTTCTATTCGTGCTGGCGCGCAAGTGATTAGTTACGAGGCTTCCATGACTTTGGCGATTATCTCTGTGCTTATCACTTATGGTTCTGTGAATTTAGTAGATATGGTCAATTTTCAAAGTAAACTACTTTTTGGTTTTTTACCGGCTTGGGGAGTTGTGATGCAACCGCTTGCTGCTATTATATTTATAGTAACAGCATTTGCCGAAGCTAACAGAACACCTTTTGATATAGCCGAGGGTGAAAGTGAGATCGTTGGTGGTTATCATACTGAGTATAGCGCCATGAAATTTGGACTCTTTTTTGTTGGTGAATATGTGGCTATGAGTGCGTCAAGTGCACTGATAGTGACTCTGTTTTTTGGCGGATACAATCTTCCATGGCTAGGGACTCAGAGTTTAAAAGATAACTTTACTCTTATCATGGAAGTTATAATTGTTCTGCTGCCAATACTCAGCTTCTTTTTTGGTAGATGGATTTTAAAAAATAATATTTGGCCAAAAGCTGACGATATAAGAAACCGCGAAAGTAGGTGGCTCATACGAGCTTTGGTCATGATAAATGTCGTAGTTATAGTAGTTTTGGGATACTTTTTATATAGCGGTATCGGAAGCAATGGCGTAAATATAGCAGTGGCACTCATACAGATTGCTACATTTGCTATAAAACTGCTATTGATGAATTTTGTTTTTGTTTGGGTCAGATGGACTCTTCCAAGATTTAGATATGACCAACTCCAGTATCTAGGTTGGAGAATTCTTTTGCCTCTGTCTATCGCAAACATTTTCATAACTGCTTTAGTGGTTGTGGGAGTTTGATATGGGCGTAAAAATAGTACCAAGATATGGGAAAAGCTTAAAAGATAGACTCTATCTGCCAGCGATTTTTGCGGGTATGAAGGTAACCATGTCTCACTTTGCAAGAAATTTAAAAGATACGGCAAATATCAAAACAGAGTGTTATCCTGAGATGCAACCAGATGACATCACGGATAGATACAGAGGAGTGCATCGACTAACTCATAGAAGCGATGATAGTGTAAGATGTGTGGCATGTTTCATGTGTGCTACGGCATGTCCGGCAGATTGTATCTTTATAGAGGCGACACAGAGGGAAGATGGAGTAGATGAGAAGATGCCTAAAGTTTTCAATATCGACCTGTTAGAGTGTGTTTTTTGCGGAGGTTGCGTGGAAGCTTGTCCTTGTGATGCAATCAGAATGGATACAGGCATATTTACTTTTGTAGCGCAAAAAAGAGAAGACTTTGTGCTAAGCAAGGAGCAGTTATTGGCAAACAAAGAGGGTAAAAACAGATGATAGATACTATATTTTTAATTTTATCACTTTTTGCACTAGCAGGCGCGATTGGCATGATAACACTCTCAAATACAATGCACAGTGCTTTGAGTTTTCTAGTTACAGTTTTTGCTATCGCAGGATTGTATGCTCTTTTAAATGCTTCGTTTCTCTTTATGGTGCAAATCATCATTTACGCTGGTGCTATCATAGCCCTTTTGCTTTTTATAGTTATGTTTTTAAATATAAAAGAGGATAAGCTAAAAGAGCCAAATAGATATAACATTATGCTTGTAGTTGCCATTATTTTGGCACCTGTTGATTATCTACTGTTTCAAGCATTTTTAAAAATGCCTCATATCGGGGATTTTAGTACCACGCTAGATAACTTTGGTGATGTTAAAATGCTCGGAAACGAACTTTTTAAAGGGTGGCTGGTTCCGTTTGAAGCTATATCTGTGTTGCTTTTAGTTGCGCTGATAGGCTCAATTGTGTTGGCTAGGAAGAAGGAGAGAGAATGATAGAAGCCTCTTTTATCTCATATATATCATTGGCAATTTTGCTCTTTAGCATAGGAATTATGGGTTTGATAAGTAGAAAAAATATATTTATAATCTATATGTCAATCGAGCTTATGTTAAATGCTATAAATATAATCTTTGTGACTCTCAGTAAATATTTTGGTTCGATGGATGGTCAAATTATAGCGATGATGGTGATGGCGATAGCAGCTAGTGAAGCCGCAATTTTCTTGTCACTTATAGTGGCCATGTATAGATTGAAACACTCTGTCAATATTGATGATTTCAATACCTTAAAACAAAAAGATACACTATGAATAGTTCACTTTTAGCTTGGATAATCCTTATACCGTTTATCAGTTCGTTTGTTTTAGGAGCACTATATCTCTACTCCATCAGTATAAAAAAGATAAATGATACTATTTTTACTTTTCTGGCGATTTTAGCGCCGATAACAAGTTTTTTGATTGGTGTTGCCTTTTTTCTAAGTCTCAAAAATGGAGCAACTGACTACATGTACGAGCCATATACTTGGCTTGGTGTAAATGGCTATATAATCAGCATGGGATTTTTAGGTGATAAACTCTCTATCTTCATGGTGCTTTTTGTTACTTTTATAGGCTCGACCATACATGTATATGCAGCAGGTTACATGAAAGGTGATGAGGGATATGGAAAATTCTTTTCATACTTCAACCTTTTTATGGCTTCTATGTTGCTTTTGGTTTTAGCCAATAGCCCAATCATTATGTTTATAGGTTGGGAAGGAGTTGGACTCTGCTCCTATCTTTTGATAGGATTTTATTTTACAGAGCCACTTAATGTTGTTGCAGGGAATAAAGCTTTTATAGTAAATCGAGTTGGAGATTTGGGTTTTATCATTGGCTTGGTTATTATGTTTTTTTATGTTGGAAAGTTGGGTTTTGACTATTATGCGTTAGAGGATTATATATCTTTAGTCCCAACTTCCATACTCACTATCATTGGAATCGCTCTTTTTGTAGGAGCGATGGGTAAATCGGCTCAAATACCGCTGTATGTCTGGTTGCCCGATGCCATGGCAGGTCCGACACCAGTTTCAGCTTTGATTCACGCTGCTACCATGGTGACTGCTGGTGTATATATGGTGGCTAGATTTCACTTTTTATATGATTTGATTCCACATGTTGGAGAGTTTATGGCCTATATCGGAGCCTTTTCGGCTCTATTTGCCGCTATAATTGCCATGAGACAGACAGATATCAAAAAAATCTTGGCATATTCAACCATATCGCAACTAGGATATATGTTTATAGCTGTTGGTCTTGGAGCTTACTCGACTGGTCTATTTCATGTCTTTACGCATGCTTTTTTCAAAGCACTTTTGTTTATGGGTGCGGGTGCGGTTATCATAGCTGTGGGACATGAACAAAATATATTTAAAATGGGTGGACTTAGGAAGAAGTTGCCGTTAGTCTATAGTGTTATGCTTATAGCTACGCTTGCTATCAGTGGAATACCACCTTTTTCTGGATTTTTCAGTAAAGATGAGATACTTTTAAAAGCTTATAGACATCATGAATATCTCATATATGGAATCGGACTTTTTACTGCAGCTCTTACGGCTTACTATATGTTTAGACTCTTTTTTGTGACTTTTCACGGAAAAAATTATAAACAAAAAGAGATGCACTATCTCTCTTGGAGTATGAAAGCTCCATTGTTGGTATTGGCTTTTGGTGCCACAGTTGCTGGTTTTGTCGGGTTGCCTGAGGTTTTTAGCCAAACAAATCTCATAGATGAGTGGTTAAAAGCCTACAGTGGAGGAGCTCTACATGTAGAGCATACAACAGAGATCATGTTTATGGGTATAAGCGTAGTTGTAGGCTTAGCAGGTATAGTTGTTGCATATGTAAAGTATTTTAAATATGATTTTAACAAAGAGATACAAGAGAGCGGGATTGTATATAATAAATTTTATATTGATGAGGTTTATCATTTTATATTTGTAAGAGGAATTCAAAAACTAAGCCGATTTATATCTGTAGATGTGGATGATGGAGTCATAGACAAAGCAGTTATGTCTCTTTGCGGTGGCTTTATAAATATGGGTAGAAGGATTGGTAGAATGCAGTGTGCAAATACAAGGGTTTATGCTTTTTTTATGTTATTGGGAATAAGCTCCTTTAGTCTATATCTTATATTGAAGTTGGGATAGAGTTATGGATATAGGTCTTTTATCTTTTATCATTTTTTTACCGTTGATTGTCTCTTTTATATTGCTCGTTTTACCAGTTGGTATGAAAATAACTAGAAATATAGCTTTTGTCACTACAATCATAGTTTTTCTGCTCTCTTTGAGTATATTTTTTAAGTTCCAATTGACTGATTATATGCAGTTTCGAGAGTTTCATCCTTGGATATCTAGTTATGGTATATACTATAGTTTAGGCGTTGATGGTTTCTCTATGATTATTTTGATGCTTATAACTACACTGATACCTTTGGGCTATCTATTTTTGTGGAAAACTAAAAAATCCAAAGGGTATTGGGCTAGTATGCTTTTGATCCAAACTGGTGTTACTGGTGCTCTTCTGTCTTTGGACTTGGTCCTATTTTACTTTTTTTGGGAATCTATGTTGCTGCCAGTTTTTATGATAATCGGAATTTATGGCACTGGAAATAGGATATTTTCCACTCTGAAAATCACGATATATACCATCATGGGCTCGCTTTTTATGTTGGTTTCTATACTCTATCTAGGAGTTGCTTTTTATAATGAGTTTGGAGTTTGGAGTTTTCAACTTAGTGATTTGGTTCAAATCACAACTCTTAGCAATTTTGAAAGAACACTTCTGTTTTTTGGTTTTATGATTGCATTTGCTATCAAAATTCCACTCTTTCCATTTCACACATGGCTTATGCAGACATATTCAAACTCCCCGACTGGTGGTGTTTTTATACTCTCAGCCATCATGGCAAAATTGGGAATTTATGGTATAGTTAGATTTGTATTACCTCTTTTTCCACACCAATATGTTGAGTTTGCGCCATATTTTGTTGGACTTGGTGTTTTTGGGCTCATATACTTTGGAATTGCGGCTTTGATGCAACAAAATATAAAACGAATGTTCGCATACTCTTCAGCATCACACCTCGCATTTATAACAGCAGGAATCTTTTCACTAAATGCTTATGGTATGACTGGAGCTGCATTTTTGATAGTAGCTCATGCCATGGCAACTGGTGGACTTTTTCTGCTTACAGGAACCATAGAGTACGATTTGGGTATCAGAAGTATATCTGGACTTGGAGGCATCGCCAAAAAAGCCCCTTTTCTCACAGTCGCATTTGCTCTGATGCTTCTTTGCATCGTCGGACTTCCCGGAACAAACGGTTTTGTTTCAGAGCTTCTCATAATCTTTGGACTTTTTGAGTACAATCACTATGTCGGCGTCATATCGGCACTTACGGTTTTGGTGGCTGCTAGTTTTATGTTTTGGTTATTTCAAAGAGCGATACTGGTTAAAACAGATAATGATGTGAGTAAAATGAAGGATTTGGATATCAAAGAGATTGTAGGTATCTTTGGATTGGCTGCTGTTATCATAGCGATGGGTCTCTATCCTCACTGGTTTTTATATAAAATTGAGCCAACAATTCAGCACTATTTAGTTGATATTTTAAAAGTAGGAATTGGATCATGAGATATAGTGAAATAGTATATTTATTACCATTGCTAACGATCGCATTAGGGGCAGTTGTTTTGATGGTGCTAAGTACGATAAAAAAATTAGATATAAAGAAACTTTCGTGGATCACTTTAGCTTTTCTTTTGATTGCATTTGGACTCAATGCACTAAATTTTGGATATATTTACTCTGTTTTGCCGTTTTCTCATACTCTTTCATCGATGATTGTTACAGATACTTTTGCAGGATATTTTAGCTCAATCATCATAGCCGGTGGAATTGTAACAGTTTTGGTTGGAAGTCACTATTTTGATAAATCAAATATGCTAAGGGGCGAAGTTTTTTCTCTGTTGCTTTTTTCTCTATTTGGTATGATGTTGCTTGTCGAAACTGATGAGTTATTTACATCATTTATAGCTTTGGAGATAGCTTCTATATCACTATATGTACTAATTGGTTTTCAAAAAAACAGCGAGCAAAGAGTAGAAGGTAGTTTTAGGTATTTGATTTTGGGTTCAGTTTCAAGTATCATGCTTTTACTGGGTACTGCCCTCTTATATGGTGCCACTAAAAGTACAAATATCGTTCAAATCGCAAAGTATATATCAGCTCACAGTTCGATGGATATGACTCTAGTCATAACAGGCGGAACTCTTATACTTATAACTTTTTTATTTAAAGTTGCTGCTTTTCCTTTTCAAAATTGGTCTATGGATGTATATGAGGCTGCACCTCTGCCTATAACAGCATTTATGGCTTCGACATTTAAAGTAGCAATCTTTGGTTTTATTCTTAGATTTGTTTTGATTGACTTTCAGGAGTTGAAAAATATTTGGAGTGATATACTCTTTTATATAGCTATTTTAACTATGTTGTATGGTAGCTTTATGGCAGTATTTCAAAAGAGTTTAACAAGAATGCTAGCATCTTCTAGTATAGTCCATACGGGCTATCTGCTCATAGCATTTGTATCCATAAATAGCATAGGTGAGAGCGCTGCTACATCTATCATCTTCTATCTTATAGCATATTTTCTCTCTTCGATGGGGGCATTTGGAATGCTATCGTATATAGCTTCAGACGACCAATTAAGAGTTACATATGAGGATTTTAGAGGATTTGCTCACATAAGACCATATATGGCAGCGATGATGAGTATATTTATGCTTTCACTAGCAGGAATCCCTTCAACCATAGGTTTCATAGGTAAGTTCTATATATTTATAGGCGCTATTGAGGCAGGATACACAACTTTGGCACTAGTTGGAATATTGGCTACATTTGTATCAGTCTATTACTATTTCAAGCTGATAGCGCTGATGTATTTCTATCCAAGTTCAGAGATGACAAATGTTCCGTCTCTAAAAGGAATACCCCCTCTAATCATAGCCGTAATGGCTCTGCTAATAGTCTGGGGAGGAATAGGAAATACTTTGATATCATACTTCCCAGGAATCGACTTTTTGATTGATACTGCTAAGTTTGCTTATCAGTCACTGTTTTAAGGTGTATCGTATCCGTATTTTCTAAAGATTTGTTTGCCACTTTTTGAAGTTAAAAAATTCAAAAAGAGCATAGCATTTTTGTTTTTGATACCACTTTTTGAGACAACATAGCCTTGTATGATTGGATTGTACAGTTTTTTGTCTATCTCTATCCAATCTTCACCTTTTGTTATATGCCCTTTTGGAAGCATATGTAGTGCAGATTTAGGTAAAAAACCTACATTATTGCGCCATAGAACACTATCGATAACTAAGCCTGTATCAGAAGTATAAACTATTTTATTTTTTAATTTACTGTACATGTTAGAGTTTTTTAGTGCATCTATGGTTGCTTTGCCATAAGGTGTTTCTTCTTTGTTTGCGATGACTATATGCTTGATATAACTCTCTTCTAAAATTTTCAACCCTCTGTTTTCAACCCTATCCTTCAAGATTCCTTTTGGTAAAAAAAGTATTAACTTTCCTTTTGCATAAACTTTAGCTTCTTTTATGGCAGCGCCATTTTTATAAACCGCTTGCGGATAGCCCATATTGGCAGATAAAAAAAGGTCGTAATTATTGCCATTTTCTATATCTTTTGCTAGTGAACCAGATGCACCATACTGTACATGTATGCTTGCGTCAGGATATTTTTTATAAAACTTTTTTATCATTTCTGGAAAAACATACTCCAGGTTTGCACTAGCAAGAATAGTTCCATATTCGCTGGCAATTATTTGGATGCAAATTATAAGGATTATGCAAATACTTTGTGTAAATCTCATCAAAAACCTTTTGTATTTTATGATATACTATCTAACATTTCTTGAAATAACACTTTCTTAAGAAGATATTAGGTGCTATTTGTAATTATGAGTGCTAAAAATAGATTAATTAATAAAATTTCTACCTGGATTATTGTACTATGGAGTCTTGTTATTGCTATAGTGATGGCAATGCACATTTATCAAAATTATAATTATGCCAAATCATTAGCGATAAATGAAGCAAGAGTAAGTGTTCAAAAAGATCTTGCATTTCGTAGTTGGGGAGCCTCTCATGGTGGAGTCTATGTACCTATAACTAAGAGAACGCCACCAAATCCATATCTGTCGCATATAAAAAATAGAGATGTTACTACAAATGATGGACAACACTTGACTTTAATGAACCCAGCTTATACTCTTTCTCAAATGATGAAAGACTATACTAAATTGTATGGCATAAAAGGTCATATAACAAGTCTTACGCTTTTGAATCCCAAAAATAGACCAGATAGCTGGGAAAGAAGAGGGCTAAAAAAGGCAGAAAAGAGTGGAAAACCTGTTATTGAAGAAGTTCATATAAATGGCAAGGGATATATAAGGTATTTAAATCCTATGGTGACAAAAAAGTCTTGTCTTAAATGTCACGCTTTTCAAGGCTATAAGGCAGGCGACATAAGAGGTGGTGTTTCTGTATCAATTCCACTTGAAAGATACTATAGCAGTGCTTTTTATCACTCTTTGTTGGATATTTTTACTCTGCTTGTCCTTTATCTTATAGGATTGTTTGCAATTTTATATGGAAAGAAAAAAACCATAAAAACAGTCGAAGAGAAGATAAAAGACTATGAGCAAAATATATATGCTTTAGTAAACTTGATAGAAAAAAGGGATAGTTATACAGCAGGTCACACAAGAAGAGTCGCAAAATATTCGACACTAATTGCAAAAGAGATGGGATTTGACAAAGATGCACTAGATGATTTGTATCAAGCCTCTATGTTGCATGATATCGGAAAGATAAGCACTCCTGATGCAGTTCTTCTAAAGCCTGGAGGCTTGAATGATTTAGAATACGACATCATAAAAGAGCATGTTGTTGTTGGTTATGAACTTTTGAAGGATATTGATATATATAGAGATATAGCTCAAATTATCAGATATCACCATGAAAGATATGACGGAAAAGGATATCCGTATGGATTAAAAGGTGATAGAATTCCTATGCTGTCACAAGTTATGACGGTAGCTGATGCTTTTGATGCTATGACAACAGATAGAGTTTATAAGTCTAAAAAGAGTGTCTCTCAAGCACTAAAAGAGATAGAGCGATTTAGTGGTGCACAGTTTAATCCAAAAGTTGCAAAGGCAGCCTTGAAGGCTTTAAGAGATATAGAAGTGGATAGTAATATATCTCAAATACCGACTACAAAAAGAGAACAAGAGAGGTTTGCCTACTTTTTTAAAGATATAATAACAGATACATACAACCAAGACTACTTAACTTTTATGCTCATGCAGATAGAGACAAATCGATACGATTATAGCTACATATATGGACTGTTTTTGCACAATTTTACCCAGTACAATCAAAAAAATGGCTGGGCAGAGGGCGATAAGTTACTTGCAAAAGTTGCAAAAGAGATAAAAAATATATATGCGGAAGATATTGTTTTGTTTAGGATGTATGGGGATGATTTTATACTTTTATCAAGAGAAAAGTTTGATATGCAAGTTGCCATAGATGCGCTGACTTCATTTCTTGATAATGTCGATATAAGTGTAACTGCCCAATGCTACAATATAAAAGAGAAAAGTATAAAAACCTTGATCGATGTAAAAGATATCTTTAGCTGCTAAATTTTTTTTGCGATAAATCTCAACCATAAAAAACCAAATACTCCTGCAAAAAGAGAGGCGGCTAAGATCCCGACTTTGGCTTGTAGTATCAGTTCAGGTGTCTTTGTAAATGCTAAGTCTGTTACAAATATCGACATAGTAAAGCCGATACCGCCTAGAAATGCAACCCCAAAGATTTGGCTCATAGTGCTTCCTTTTGGCAAGGAGGCGATTTTTAGCTTTATAGCTAGCCAAGAGACTCCAAAAATTCCCAATACCTTTCCTAATATCAAGCCCGCGATGATTCCTAGTGAAACATGACCAAGTATAGTCTCTCCAATGGAGCTAAAATCGATAGTTATACCCGCATTGGCGAGTGCAAAAAGTGGTATGATTATCAAAGCTATAGGGAGATGAAGGTCGTGTTCAAGCCTTGCTGCAGGAGTTCCTACTTCATCTATTCTGTCTTTTATGTTATTTAGTATCGCTTTTTGTTCTTCGTTTATGAGGTAGTTACTACTGTGTGGAAAAGAGTCGTACCTATCTATCAACTCTTTTGTTTTTTGTGAAAAGGATGATGGTATCAATTTTGGTTTTGAAGGTATCGCAAGTGCGGCTATAACGCCTGCTATCGTTGCATGAACTCCAGATTCTAGCATAAAAAACCACATAAAAAGTCCAACTATAAAATACGGCAAAATCATGTGAATACCAAAACGATTAAAGGCAACTAAAACTAAAAATGAAACTAACGCTAACTCTAATGCCAAAAAGTTGATTTGGTCTGTATAGGCTGTAGCTATAACCAAAACAGCTCCTAAGTCATCCACGATAGCGAGTGCAACTAGGAAAGTAACTAGCGCAGTGGGAACTCTTTTGCCTAGCAATACCAAAGCACTGATGGCAAATGCTATATCGGTAGCCATCGGTATTCCCCAGCCATTTGCTCCAGGTTCTCCGTGATTTATATACATATATATAAGAGCAGGGAAAACCATACCTCCAACAGCAGCCAATATAGGCAAAATCGCAACTTTTATATTTGAGAGTTCTCCGACTAGAATCTCTCTTTTTATCTCCAATCCAATGATAAAGAAAAATATAGACATTAAGCCATCATTTATCCAGTGGTGGATTGTATTGGAGAGTTGCCATGAGCCAACTGTCAGATTTACTTTCGTATGAAAAAAACCAGCATATATCTCGCTTAATGGACTATTTGCAAGTATCAGTGCAAGCAAAGTCATCAACATCAAAACCATACCAGTAGTAGTTTGCGCATGTATAAATGACTCAAATGGAGTAGAAATCTTTTTAAAACTCTTTTCCCAAGGTGCATATAGTTTCATAGTTTAGCCTTTTAGTTTTTCTAGTTTGGTATATTAACTATAAAAAAGAGATATGTCAAGGAATATTAATCAGCTTTTTATGAGTTAAAAGATAAAATGAGGCATCTTTTAACTTTAAGAGGTCAAATAATGATACGAGAAGTAATCAAGCCACAATATACAAATTTTACTATAAATATTCCGACAAATTATGTAGGCAGAGAAATTGAATTTATAATGTTTCCCCTTGATGAAAAAGAGATAGTTCAAGACATGAAGAAAAAAAATAAAAAATCATTAAGGGGCGTGTTTAACAAATATGCAGATAATGTAAAAATTTCCCTAGAAGATAGTGCATGGCAAAATCATATTTTGGATAAATTCACACAAAATGATTAGGGTAGATACAAATTATATCATTAGATATTTGGTTAATGATGATATTAAAATGGCAAAAATTGCAGAAGAGATATTGACAGTAAAAAATGTTTTTATTTCAAATGAAGTATTGGCAGAAGTTGTTTATGTGTTATTTGGGGTTTATAAAATTTCAAAAATAGATATTTCAAATCAGTTAACAAGATTAATAGGCTTTGATAACATTTTTGTATCAAATTTAAGTGTAATAGAACGAGCATTTGAGATATTTAAAATCAAAAAATTAGACTTTGTTGATTGTTTATTGTGTGCATATTCAAGCGAAGATGAGATAGTAACATTTGATAAAAAACTAAATAAATGTATCGCTAATATCTAATACTAGTGATACATTTATTTCACCAAAGAGTAAAACTCATCTTTAAATTTACTTATATAACTGTCTATGATATATGCAACCGATGGGGCAAAGACACAGATGGTTTTACCGTTTAGTATAAAGCTTAAGTCTATCAAGGTATCGAGGTCTTTTTTCGTTCCGTTTCCGTCAAGAATTTTGCCCATCAATTTATCGCTCCAGCCTACTCCTTCTCTGCAGGGTGTGCATTGACCGCATGATTCGTGGTGGTAAAATTCAAAGAGATTTTTAACAACATCAGGCATAAAAACAGTCTCATCCATCAATATCATTCCGCCTGTTCCAAGACTTGAGCCGTGAGCTCTTAGGGATTCGTAATCTAGCGTGATATCTTCTATCTCATCAGCTCTCAGAACATGAGTTGAAGAGCCTCCAGGGATGATGGCTTTGAGCTTCTTGCCGTCTTTTACTCCTCCACCAATTTTATCTATAAATTCACTCATACTTTCGCCAAATTGTATCTCGTAAACCCCAGGGTTTTGTATGTGTCCACTCATACCAAAGAGCATAGTGCCCGGACTTTTTTCTGTTCCGTAAGCTCTGTAGGCAACAAAACCCTCTTTGATTATGTATGGCACACTTGAGATTGTTTCTACATTATTTACAACTGATGGGCATCCGAAAAACCACTCAGGCTCTTTTTGTTGAGGTTTTAGTCTTGGGTGTCCTCTTTTTCCTTCGAGCGATTCAACTAAGGCACTTTTTTCACCGCATATATAAGCTCCTGCACCTCTGTGAAGTGTGATGTCAAGCTCATAATCGTGTCCCAATATCGTCTTGCCGATTATTCCCTCACTATAAGCTTCATCGATCGCTTCTTGCAATCTTTTCGCCCAAAAAGCGTACTCTCCTCTTATGTATATGTATGCATGATGTGCTTTGATAGCATAAGATGAGCAGATTATCCCCTCTAGCAAAAGATGTGGGTCATACTCTAGAATTTGTCTATCTTTAAATGTTCCAGGTTCACTCTCATCGGCATTTACTATGAGGTATGTTGGTTTATCACTTGGATTTGGTATGAGTCTCCATTTTCCACCTGTTGGTGCTCCACCACCACCTTTGCCTCTCAAACCGCTTTTGTCAACTTCGTCCAATACCTCTTCGCTGCTCATCGAAAAGAGTCTCTCTAAGGAAGAGTATCTACCGTGTTGTTTTGCAACATGTAAAGAGTGTGCATTCTCTATCTCAAAGTTTTTACTTTCTATCTTTTTTATCATTTTAATTTATCCAAGATTTTATCTAGCATTTCAGGAGTGCTGTTTTGTATATAATCATCATTTATGCAAACACAAGGTGCGGTTCCGCAAGAGCCCAAACACTCAACTTCACTGATAGTAAACTTCATATCTTCTGTACTCTCTCCTGCTTTGATACCTAGTCTATTTTCTATATGTTTTTTTATATTTTCACTTCCTCTGAGCCTGCATGAAAGTGTTTTACAAAGCTGTATATGGTACTTGCCAATCGGTTCAAAATGAAACATAGTGTAAAAGGAGGCGATTGAGTATATATCCATAGGGGATTTATCTAGTTTTTTTGCCAAAAAAACCATCGCATTTTTGCAAATCCAGCCATCTTGTTCTTGTATCATCCAAAGAGCAGGAAGAGCAAGAGAATCCTTCTTGGGATACCTTTTTAGTAACTCTTGAAATTTTTTTTCATTTTTTTCACTAAATTTCCAACTCATCTATCCAACTCCCCAGCTATAATATTTAAACTTCCTAGATCCAAAACAGCATCAGCTACCATTTCGCCCTCAACCATATCAGGTAGTGAACTCATAGCAAAGAAGCATGGAGGGCGAACTTTAACTCTATATGGAGTTCCACTACCATCACTTGCTATGTAAAATCCCAACTCGCCATTTGCAGCTTCAATCGACCTATAATACTCTCCTGTCGGCACTTTTACACCTTCATATGTGAGTTTAAACTGGTTTATCGCTCCCTCTATGGTGCTATAGACCATCTTTTTTGGCGGCAGTGTTATGCGGTGGTCAGCTACTCTTATATCGCCCTTTGGCAATCTCTTCATAGCTTGAGTTATGATTTTGATACTCTGTCTTATCTCTTCAAATCTTACCATCATTCTATCATATACATCTCCGACACTGCCAAGTGCCACATCAAATTCAAATGTATCGTAAAAATAGTAAGGATTGACTTTTCTTATATCATAATTAACACCACTAGCTCTCAGGTTTGGTCCGCTCCAACCACGATTTATGGCTTCATCTGCACTTACTACGCCTATGTTTTGAGCTCTATCTTGGAAAATTCTATTGTGCTCTATCAAGCTCAGTGAGTCGTCCATCCCCTTTTGCACATCTTTTATGCACTCTTTCAAGTCATCCTCAAATCCATCATATAGGTCATGGGTTATTCCACCGATTCTCATGTATGAGTTGGTGAGCCTTGCCCCAGTAAGTTTTGAGAGTAGATGGTAAGCTGTTTCTCTAGGATTGTAAAGATACCAGTAGTTAGTTAAAGCTCCCATATCGACCAGATTTGCAGCTAAACAAACAAGATGGTCTATGACTCTTGAGAGTTCGCCAATTATCACTCTTATGAACTGCCCTCGTTCGGGTAGTTCAACTCCTAACATCCCCTCAACCGTATGAGCAAAAGCTATGTTGTTAAGTATGGCTGAGCAGTAGTTTAATCTATCTGTATATGGGATTATTTGGTTATATGTATGGTTTTCACAAGATTTTTCAAAACCTCGATGAAGGTATCCTATCTCACTTACCGCACTCACTATAGTCTCGCCCTCAAGTGCTACAAAAGTTCGTATAGTTCCATGACTAGCGGGGTGGGCAGGTCCGAGATTTAAAAACATCAACTCTTCATGATTTTCATATCCTCTAGCTTTGAGTCTAGGTGTCATTTCATCCATCAAATCATCTGTTTTTGTACAAAGCTGACCTTTTGTGATAGGATAATCTTTTCTAAGAGGATGCCCTATGAACTCTTTATGGTTAAGAATTCGCTTGAGATTTGGATGATTTTTAAATTTTAATCCATACTGATCCCAGACTTCCCGTTCACTCCAATTTGCTGCTTTAAAAAGATCTGTTATCGAGTCGATTATCTCATCTTCATCTAGGTATGCTTTTAAAATTATCAAATTATCAAATTTTTTATCTTTCAATAGATATATAATCGCAAATCTTTTAGGATAAGGTTCTTTATAGTTTAGATAATCAATAGCAGTGATATCGACTAAAAAATCATATCCTTGCTGCTCTTTTAGAAAAATTATAGCTTTTTTAATATCTTTAAGCTTAAGTATATATCTGTTATTTTCTTCTTTGCTAAATTCAAGCTTATCATCGCATTTTTTAAGCATCTAACTTACCTTTAAACTCTTTTTCTACTCTTTTTTGTAGGTATTTTCCAGGTTTTGCTTGAAGTTTTTGTATCTGTATCAAACCCTCTAAAAATGCCTCTGGTCTTGGAGGGCAACCTGAGACATAAACATCAACAGGGATGATTTCATCAACTCCTTGCAAAGTAGTATAGTTATCATAAAATCCACCACTACATGCACATGCCCCGGCACTTACTACCCATTTTGGCTCTGTCATCTGTTCATAAATTCTTTTGAGTATAGGTGCTTGTTTGTAGCTGATAGTACCAGCTATGATGAGTAAATCCGCTTGTCTAGGGGAAAACCTGACCACTTCTGCACCAAATCTGGATATATCAAACTTGCTAGAAGCCACGCTCATAAACTCTATGGCGCAACAAGCGGTGCCAAATATATATGGCCACATGGAGGATTCTCTCGCCCATGCAATCGCACTATCAAGTTTTGTAGTGATAACACTATCTCCAAAAATCGCCTCTTCGCCACTTACTGCCATGTCAGAGCCTTTGCTTTATATACATAGATCAATCCTGCTAACAGGAGTGCCATAAACGAAAACATTTCAGCTATACCAAACAAGCCGAGTTCTCGCACATTTACAGCCCAAGGAAACATAAATATAATCTCCACATCAAATAAAACAAAAAGAAGCGCCACAAGATAGAATTTTACACTAAAAGGAGTACCGCTACTTCCTATGGATTTGGTAACACCACTTTCATATGAGATGTTTTTTTCTCTACCTTTTTTGAGTCTAGGACCCAATTTACTAGTAGCAAGAAAGAGCAGAGGAATAGCAGTTACCAATATAAATATAATGGAAGATGCTAAAACAATTTGTGTTGACATAATTATATCCCTACCTATATTAGACTTCTTCTAAGAGTGTTTCGTGAGACTCAGACCAAAGGAAGGATTTGTCTCTAAGAAATACTCTTAGAAGAAGTCTATAATTTTTATGTATCATAACCAAAGAAGTTTAAAACAAAAGTAAAAAAATATGTGTAATTTTGTTACATTGAAAATATTAAATATAAAAACCTACTAACTTTTATATTTTTTTAATACTCCTAAGTGTATGATGGGTTATATAGGTACATATAGAGTTATGTTCCTATATAAGTTATTTAAAAAGAGGAAAATTTATGTATAAAGAGCTTAATAATGACTTGATAAAAGAGTATATAGATGAGACGCCGCAGGTTAGATCACTGCTTTTAGATGAAGATGAATCTATAGACAGGCTTGAAGTCAGTGAGATAGGCGATGGAAATCTGAATTTTGTATATATAATAAAAAGTCCTAGAAAAAGTCTTATTTTAAAGCAGGCTGTTCCGTATCTAAGGTGTGTTGGTGCTGAGTATCCACTAAGTAGAGTTAGAATGGTATTTGAGATAGAGGCGCTAAAGATAGAAAAAGAGATATGCCCACAATTTGTACCCCAAATCTACTATAGTTCTCACGAAATGTCGTTAGTTGTGATGCAAAACTTAGATAAACATAAAATTTTACGAGGCGAAATGATAAACAGAGTTCTGTTTCCAAAACTAAGTGAACATATATCTACATTTTTAGCAGATACTCTTTTTTATACGACCGATCTTTTTTTAAGCTCTAAAGAGAAAAAAGAGAGTGTGAAAAAGTTCATAAACATAGAACTCTGCAAGATAACAGAGGATTTTATATTTACTCATCCATACGAAGAGAATGAAACAAATGAGTACAACCCAAGACTTGATATGTCAGTTGTTAAGAGCTTCAGAGAAAACCGAGATATAAAAGTAGCCGTAGCAAAGATGAGGTATAAGTTCATGAGTGAGGCGCAAGCTCTTTTGCATGGTGATTTGCATAGTGGAAGCATCATGCTAAATCAAGAAGAGACATTTGTGATAGACCCGGAATTTGCATTTTATGGGCCGATAGGTTTTGATGTTGGTATATACTTAGCCAATCTTGCGATGTCTTATCTGTCACTAGAAGATAATGAACAAGAGTACAAAGATTATGTCATCGGAATGATAAAAGATACTTGGGATCTGTTTGCCCAAAAATTTAAAGCAAATATGTTAAATCACGAGAAAAAAATAAAATCCTTGCAGTTTGATTATCCAGAAGGAATGGAGCATTATGAGTACTTTGCCGATAGTTTTATAAGGGATATATTTGATGATTCTATAGGTTTTATGGCTTGTGAAATGTTTAGAAGAACAGTAGGTTTGGCAAAAGTAGCTGATATTGCAGGCATAGAAGATTTAGACAGAAGAGCCCAAGTCGAAAAGAGAGTTTTACAGATTGCTTCGAAGTTGATAACTTCAAAATACCAAGATATAGATGAAGTGATAAATGAAATCATCTAAACCGATAATAGAAGCGAAAAACATATCCAAAACTTTTGGGGCTACAAAGGCTTTAAAAGATGTCAGTTTTGACTTTTATGAGGGTGAGATTTTCTCAATTGTTGGTGCAAATGGTGCCGGCAAATCGACCTTTATAAAGATAATATGTGGATATTATGCCGATTATGAGGGCGAGATATATATAGATGGCAAATTGGTTAAATTTGAATCCCCAAGAGATGCTTATGAGGCAGGCATCCAAGTTGTGCATCAAAGCATAGAGCAGGGGATCGTACAAAATATGAGCGTAGCTGAAAATCTCGCACTAGATATGATAGTCTCTCCTGAAGCAAGATTTATCTATGAGAAAAAGAGCATACTAAAAAGAGCAAAAGAGATAGCAAAAAAGATGAATTTGGAACATCTGGATATGGAGCAAAACATACAAGATATAACCCAAAGCCAAAAACAAATGATCATAATAGCAAGAGCTCTAGCTAAAAAGCCCAAGCTATTGATTTTGGATGAGCCGACATCTTCTATATCCGATCGTGAAGCTACTATGCTTTTTGAGACGCTATATAAATTAAGAGATGAAGGAGTTTCGATACTTTTTGTCTCTCACTATTTAGCGGAAGTGAAAAAAATATCAAACAGAGTTGGTGTTATAAAAGATGGTAAGTTTGGTGGAGTTTTGCATCAGCCTGTAGAGGTACAACAGATAGTCAAAGCTATGGTTGGAGATTTAGAGAGTGAATTTGAGAGAAAAGATGAAATCAAGAGTGAAAAAAATCTACTTTTAGAGTTAAAAGAGCTTGTTGTTGAGGGAAGTAGTGAGCCTATAAATATAAAGATATATTCTGGTGAAATTGTTGGTCTTTTAGGTCTTATAGGTGCAGGCAAAACTGAGCTTGCAGAGACACTTTTTGGTATAAGAAAACCAGTTAGCGGTGAAATCATCATAAAAGATGAGAGAGTAGTTTTTAAAAATATCCACCAGGCTATCAAACATGGTGTACATATGGTTCCTGAAAATAGAGCTGTTAATGCGATCGTACCAGAAGAGTCCATAAAAGATAACATCACGCTTCCATTTTTGGATTTTTTCTCAAAAATGGGTGTGCTTTCCAAGAAAAATGAGATAAAAGCAGCAAAACGAATGATCGGTGATATGGGTATAAAGTGTGAAGGTTATGATGCTTATATAGAGTCTCTCTCGGGAGGAAATCAACAAAAAGTGATAGTGGCAAGATGGCTTTTGATGAAACACAATATAGTTATACTAGACGAGCCTTTTCAAGGAGTTGATATAAAATCAAGAAGAGATATAAGTCTGTATCTGCAAGAGAGCACAAAAAAGAGTGCAGTCTTGATGATATCAAGCGATATAGATGAACTAGTTGATGTCACAGATAGGATTTTAGTGATGAATAAAGGCAAAATTTTGGGTGAAGAGAAGACTTCGCAAGTTGATAGAGACAAGCTTTTGGCTTTAATAACACAAGAATAGACCTCTTTTGAAACTATCTCGTGAGGCTCAGACCAACGGGAGGATTTGTCCTCAAAGAGACAGCTTCAAAAGAGGTCTAATAAAAGGAAAATAGTTAATGGAAAAATATGTAGCATTTGCTATTAAATATGGATTTTTGATAGTTATGGCGGGTTCATTTTTGGGCTTTGGGTTGCTTGAGCCATCTTTTTGGAGTTGGTCAAATATGTTTTCGATTCTTTTAGGAGTAACGATAGTCGGAATTTTGGCATTAGGAGTTACATTTACTCTTATCATTGATGGTTTTGATCTCTCTATAGGTTCGACTGCGGCGATTTGTGTGATGATATCATCTTATGTGATGGTAGTTTTAGATATGAACTACATGTACGCGATTTTACTCTCTATTTTACTAGGTGTTACCATAGGTCTTGTAAATGGACTTTTGATTGTAAAAGCAAAGATTCCTGATCTTTTAGCAACACTTGGAATGATGTTTTTGATTCAAGGTTTGCAGTTGATCCCATCAGCAGGTATGTCAATAGGAACAGGCATGATGCTAGCAGATGGAAGTGAAGCAGAGGGAGAGTTTGCAAAAGAGTTTCTATTTTTAGGGCAGGGCAGACTTTTCGGAATGATTCCGATTCCTGTCATAGCTTTTGCGCTATTGGCAATTGTCATATATTTTGTGCTTCAATATACAAAATGGGGTAGAATCCTATACGCTATAGGGGGGAATGAGAAAGCAGTGAAGCTAGCAGGAGTAAATGTCGAGAGGTATAAAATAGCGGCTTATGTTATATCTGGAACCATATCTTCAATAGCCGGTATATTACTAGCAGCCAGGATTGGTAGAGGAGATGTGACAAGTGGTGGAGGTTTGCTTCTTGATGCAGTTGCTGGCGCGCTTATCGGGTACGCAGTTCTTGGAGTAAAAAAACCAAATGCACTAGGAAGTGTCGTGGGAGTGATTTTCATAGGTATGCTCTTAAATGGGCTTACAATGCTATCACTTCCATACTACACACAAGACTTCATAAAAGGAGTGGTTCTTGTGTGTGCATTGATATTTACATTTGGTTTGTCGAAATCAGAGATATAACGGGAATTTACTTCCTTAGCAAGATGACAGTAAAACGAAGTTCTGACCGACAGGTCTAGCTTTAGTAGCGCGTGAATTGTTTGGGAATTTACTTCCTAAACAAGATGACAGTAAAGTAAAAAAATTCTATAAGGAGAAAAAATGAAGAAAAAGTTTTTAGTAGTATGTTCAGTCGTACTAGGTCTATTTTTTGGTGCAAATAGTGCATTGGCAGGTGGTTTGAAGGGTGCTCCAGCACCATTTGATGGCTCAAAAAAGATTCGCGTGGCACTCATTAGGCAGATGACTGAGGGTGAGTTTATGCAAACTTATAGAGCAGGTGCACAGATACAAGCGAATTTGCTTGGAATCAAGCTTATAGTTTTTGGCAAGAGCATGGATAATCAAGCTGAGGCAAATTTTGTTTATCAAGCTATCAATATGAAGGTTGATGGTATCATCATCGACCATGGTTTGAGTGAAACTATGATGAAGCCTGCCGCTGATGCTATAAAAGCGGGAATTCCTGTTGTGGCATTTGATGTTGATTTGAAAAACCCACAAATTCCACAAATCGCACAAGATGATGAACTTCTAGGTATGTTAGCACTTAAACAGATGGTAAAAGATTTTAATGGCAAAGCAAATGTCGGATATGTAAGTATCGCCGGAATCTTACCACTAGACAAGAGAGATAGAAGTTGGAAAAAAATCAAAAAAGAGTATCCAAGCATCAAACAGATAGTAAAAACAGGAACTCTTGAGTCTCCGATAGCTGCAAAGAATGCTGATCAAGTCAAAGCGGTACTGTTGGCTCACCCTGAGATAAATGCCTTTTTCGCTCCATATGATGAACTTGGAAAAGGTGTAGTTCAAGCTCTTAGAGAAGCAAGAAAAAATGACAAAGTTAAAGTTTACACAGCGGACATCTCAACTCAAGATATCAGAGAGATGATCAAGTCTGATAGCCCATGGGCTGCAACAGCTGCGACAAACCCAGCTAGTATAGGAGCAGTTTCAGTTAGAGCAATCGCACTAAAAATTGCCAATATGAAGATTCCTCATAATATCTTAATTCCACCTATACTTTTTACTGCAAAAGAGCTAAGAGCGATGAAAATCAAAAATATGAAACAGCTAAGAAAGAAATTTCCAAAGTTCAATAGTGTTGATTTGTTGAATTATCCTTGGATTCCTGTGGATAAGAAAGGATTGTTTTAAACATGAGTAAAAGCGAGGAGCGTTTAAGTACAATTCCAAAAGCTCTCTATTTTGATGAGGATGATAGATTTTTCATCCTTGACCAAACAAAACTTCCGACGCAGGAGATCATAGAAGAGCAAAAGAGTTTAGAACAGGTTTATGAGTCAATATATAAACTAAAAGTCAGAGGAGCACCTGCTATCGGTATAGCGGGTGCATATGGGCTGGTTATTAGTTTGAAAAACAGTCTTGATTTAGAGATTGAACCATTTTTAAAATTAGTAAACAAAAATGCCAGATATCTTAGTAGCTCACGACCAACAGCGGTAAATCTAAGCTGGGCAATCAAAAGATTGTTTGACATTGCAAACAGTTTTCCAAAAAACTCTACGGCAAAAGAGCTTTATGCGAAACTAAGAGATGAAGCCATAGTTATACACCAAAGCGACATCCAAACTTGCAGACAAATAGGTGAGCATGGGGCAGAGTTGATAAAAGAGGGAGATGGCGTTCTCACACTTTGTAATGCTGGAGCTTTGGCAACCGGTGGCATAGGAACAGCTTTAGCACCCATGTATGTTGCATGGAGCAGGGGTTTGAGGTTTAAAGCATACTCAAGTGAGACAAGACCACTTCTGCAAGGTGCTAGGATAACTTGCTGGGAGTTAAACAAATTTGGAGTCGATACTACCATGATAGCTGACAGCGTCTCTTCTTATCTTATGAAGTTGGGGCGAGTAGATATGATAGTAGTTGGTGCAGATAGAGTTGCAAACAATGGCGATACTGCTAACAAGATCGGAACATCATCGCTTGCAATAAATGCAAAGTTTTATGGAGTTCCATTTTACATAGCCTGCCCATACTCGACTATAGATACAAACTCCAAAAGTGGAGCCGATATAGTTGTAGAAGAGAGAGGTAAAGAGGAGCTGATATACATAAAAGGGCAACAGATCGCACCAAAAGATATAAAGGTTTTCAATCCAGCTTTTGATGTGACTGATAACTCTTTGATTTCCGGTTTTATAACAGAAAAGGGTATAATTCGACCACCATATAATTTTTCAAAATAGTTGATCGTGTAAGGAGTTTTTAGATGGATTTGTCACAATACTACATAGATAAAGAGTCAAAAACTCCTCTATATGCACAAGTAGAAGAGATTATTAGTGAACTTTTAATAAAAGAGCCATACAGTCTAGGTGAAAAACTTCCAAATGAGTTGGAAATTTCTAAAGAGTTAAGTGTGAGTCGAAATACAGTGAGAAAAGCGATGTATGGATTGCTTAGTAAAAATCTTATAGTTCGCAAGAAAAATCGTGGAACTTTCAAAAACATAGATGATTCGCGCATAAGAACTACCCTAAATAATTGGTATAGTTTCAACGAAGACATGAAGAAACAAAATAGGGATTTTAAGATTTTTGAGCATAGTGTCTCTACATGTAAGCCATCTTCACAGGTTTATGAAAAACTTCATATCAAGCCAAATAAGAAGATTTTGAGACTTTTGAGGATAAAAGGGTATCTTGAGCCTGAACTCTATGTGGAGAGTTTTTTTCACCCAGATTTAAATCTGGGTGAAAATGAGCTCAAAGATGGAGATATCACACAGTTATACAGATTTTTAGAGGATAAATTAGAGATAAAGATAGTCTTTTCTCGAGAGGAGATATCTGCTGCTATGCCCTCAGAGGAGATCAAAAAACATTTGAAGTTTAAAGATGAAATGACACCTATCTTAGTCAGAAAAATGCTCATACACGACGAGGATGGGGCAAAGATAGCCTATAGTGTAGGGTATTATCTAGCAGATAAATTTGTATTTAATCTAAACATAAGCAGGTAAAAATGAGTGAATTAGCGATAAGAAAAGAGATAATCTCAACATGTCTCAAGATGGAAGAGCTTGGCATAAACCAAGGTACTTCAGGAAATGTAAGTCATAGATTTAAAGATGGTATTTTGATCACGCCAAGTGGTGTCTCTTATGATCTCTTGAAGCCAAAAGATATAGTTTTTGTACCATTTAGCGATAAAAATAGCTACAAAGGAGAGTACCCACCATCTTCAGAGTTGGATTTTCATTTTGATATACTAAAAACAAAGCCGGATATAGAGTGCGTGCTTCATAACCACTCGATATATGCTACGGCTATGGCGATTTGCAGGATGGATATACCAGCTCATCACTATATGGTAGGAGTTGCAGGGGGTAAAAAGATACCTTGTGCCTCATATGCAACATTTGGAACACCAGAACTTTCGCAAAATATCATAAAAGCCCTAGATGGCTACAGTGCTTGTCTCTTAGCAAATCATGGAGTTGTAACAGTAGGAGCAAATCTAAAAAAAGCACTCTGGATAGCGATAGAAGTAGAGAATCTAGCCAAACAATACGCAATGGCAAAACAGATAGGAGAACCAGTAATCCTAAGCGATAAAGAGATGGATAAGATTTTAGAAAAATTCAAATCTTATGGTTTAAAAAAGTAGCATTTTTTATTGTATAATTTCACTAAAAAAGGGATAATATGCAGGATAAAGATGAGATAAGAGAAGAGTTGGATAAATTGATAGAGATAAGAAGCGATTTTTATGACTTTTTGGATGAAAATATTCCAAAAGATAGATTGGGTATCTCATATGATTTTTCAGACAACCCAAAACTAGATGCTAAAAGTGTTTATGAGTATTTTCATAAACTTGACTATCAGGCGAGAAAATTAAGAGGTTATTTAGTAAAAGCTTATAATTTAAAAGCTGAGTAACTATGTCAAAAATTCTTATAGATAAAGAGGCGTATTTTCATAATTTAGCATTATTGTCAAAAAAAGCCGGAGGTGTTGATAGACTGATGGCTGTCATCAAAGACAATGCATATGGGCATGGATTGGAGCTTATGGCTGGTTTGGCTAGTGAGTTTGGTATCAAATTGGCTGCTGTAAAAAACCTTCAAGAAGCGCTACATGTAGAGAATTATTTTGATGAGATTTTGATACTTGCAGATCATCCACCCTCCACTTCAGTAGGTGATAAAATCTCTTTTGCTGTTCATTCGCTGGAGTTCTTGAAAAGCTTTCCCGTAAAATCAAACATACATCTAAATATAGACACAGGAATGCACCGAAATGGTGTCTCTATGAGTGAGATCGAGAATGCTTTGAAATTCATCAAAGATACGGGGCTAAATCTAAAGGGAATTTTTACACACTTTAGAAGCGCAGATGATTTTAATGGCGAACTTTTTTGGCAACAAGAAAACTGGAAAGAGGCTAAAAAAATAGCTAAGCAAAGCATCAAATCTTTGGGATTAAGTATGCCAAAATTTCACTCTTGTAACTCTTCGGCACTTCTAAGAGCTAAAAATGGTATAAAAGATGATTTTGCAAGATGCGGAATAGCTACCTATGGATATACTCATATAGACAAAAATATAGCAACTTTCAACTTAAAGCCCGTACTCTCACTCTATGCGCACAGACTAAGCACTAGAGTTTTAAAAAAGGATCAAAAAGTTGGGTATGGTGGAGTGTATAAAGCTTGTGAAGATATGTGCATCTCAACTTATGATATAGGCTATGGAGATGGCTTTTTTAGATATGATGGCAAAGGAGATTTAAAAATATCAAATGGGCAAAAGATACTAGGAAGAGTCTCTATGGATAGCTTTTGCATAGAGGGTGAGAAAGATGAGGTATGCCTATTTGATGATGTAAGTGAGTTTTCAGAGTATTTTGGCACCATAACTTACGAGATATTGACCAAGTTGATGCCATGGATACAGAGAGAAGTTAATCTATAATTTTACTTATCGGTAGCTCTACTATCGACCTTGCTCCTGTATCTTTTAACTTTGGTAGTACATCTCTTAAGACTTTTTTGTCCATTACGACCATGACATCTATCCAGTCGCCTTTCGCTAGATGAGAGATTGTCGGATTTTTAGAAGGAATTATTGATAGGATCTCTTCGAGGCTATTTTTTGGAACATTCATCATAATGCAAGCTTTTGGTTTTGCATCTATGACGGATTGCAACATCATGATTATATTTTCCATCTTTTTGCGTTTTTCCGGGTTATTGTATGCCTCTTTATTGGCTATAAATCTAGTAGTAGTCTCTAAGACGGTATCTAGTACCTTGAGATTGTTTGCCCTAAGACTAGAGCCGGTTTCGGTTATCTCTACTATGGCGTCAGCAAGTTCGGGTACTTTTACCTCTGTAGTTCCCCAGCTAAACTCTACATTTGCATTAACACCATGTTTTTTCAGATAATCTGCCGTTAGATTTACCACTTCTGTGGCGATAGTTTTGCCTTCTAGATCTTTTACACTTGTGATGTCTGAGTTTTCTTTGACAGCTAGTACCCATTTTATAGGCTTGAAGCTCGTCTTTGCATATATGAGTTCACTAAGCTCTACAACATCTGCTCGGTTTTCTCGTATCCAATCCAAACCAGTCAGTCCACAATCTAGCTGACCTCCCTCAACATATCTTGCCATCTCTTGCGCTCTAATGAGCATGCAAGATATCTCTTTATCATCGATACTTGGGTAATAATTTCTGGATTTTACACTGATATCGTAACCAGCCTGTTTAAATATACCAAGAGTTGCCTCCTGTAAACTTCCTTTTGGGATTCCTAGTTTCAGTTTCATTTTGATATAACTCCTATAAAATAATGAAAATTATAGCAAAAAAGCAGTAAAAGAACCCTAGTGTCTAGGGCTCTTAAGTTTAAAATGCATCAAGTTTGGATTTTTGAGCGAAATTTACCACATCTTTATCCTCTTCCTGTGTTGCCGATTTTTTTCTGTTTTGTGTATTGTTCCAAACGGAATCAGAGTCAAAACTCTTTTTGTCTCCCCTTGTTTTGTGAACTAAAGATTTAAAATCTTCTTTTATAGATGAGTAGAGTTTCTCGACTTCATTTTTTCCTTTTATCTCTTTTTGTATAGATTTTATCTTATTTTCAAGGCTCTTATACTCTTTTGAATGAGCTGATGTATAACCTAGTAACTTAGCTTTTTGAAGCTCCATTTGTGCTCTTTTAAGGAGTTTTGATGTTTGGTTTTTCTTTGTTTTGTCAATTTTTGAAGCCATTATGACTAGATCTTGTGCAGAAAGCAGTGGAATAGGTATGATTACTTGATCACCAACTATCATGCTGAGCCCAAACTGCAATTCTCTTAAGGCTTTTTTCTTTTTACCTTTGGCCAATAATTTTGCTGCCATTTTTGTAGAATCAGGATATAAATCCATAGGTAAATAGTGTGTAGTTATATCAATTTCATCTTTTAATGGAGTTAAAATATCTCTTGCAAATTGCAGATTATTTTTAGCTAGCATACTTTGTGCAATCTTCAGTGCATCTTTTATATTTTTTGGTGTTCCTCTGTACTCATAAGCTGCTAAGTTCTCTTCGAGAGGTACTAACCCTAGTTTTGGGTCTATTTTTAGGGCTTTATCAAACTCTTTAGTAGCATTATTCAAATTTTTTTGGGCAATTTTAACTCTGTTTTTTTCTAAAGCTTGGATCGCTTTTATCGTATCATTCAATCCTTTTTGTATATCTTTGGAGGCTACTTTAAAGTTTTTATTGTGAAACGATATCTCCTTCTGGATACTTTTTGCTCTTTGGGTATGATTAGAAGCCTCAAGCGAGGAGGCACCAACAACTGTAACGGCTAAAGCTACCGAAACTATAAAACTTTTTTTCATCGCAAATCCTTTCTTGTTTGATTTGTGAAATTGTATACTCTAAAAAGTAAATAAGACTTCAGAAAAATTTAATGAGATTAAATGAAAAATAAATCATTGAGTGCAAAAAGCCCATGTCTTTAGAGCGTAAAAAGAGTATTTATATTGCTTATGATAAATATAAATCAAACAAATTATTTGAAAAAGCGTATGTTGTTTAAGATTTTTATCGCATATATCGTTAAAATTGTGCCTAATATGATAGAAAGACTTATCTGCTCTTTGAGAAAAATTGCACTCAAGATGATAGCTGAAAATGGCACTAAAAATATAAATGTACTAACACTTCCCGCTCCCAATCTCTCTATACCTATGAAATAAACTGTATTTGAAAAGGTCGAGCTTACTACAGAGAGGATTAGAAGATTTATCCAAAATGTTGTATCAAAACTCTCATAAGCGATGGAGCGAAAATCTACAAAAAAGATAGAATCAAGTGTTATGGTGATAATGTAGAGATAGAAACTAAAGACGATAGGAGATATAGTTTTTGACTTGGAACTTATGATAGTAAAAATAGGCCATAAAAAAGATGCCAATAAAAAGTATAAATTTTGAACAACAAGTATATCTTTTAGGCTAGAGTTCCATATATTTAGCATAGTCAAAACCCCGATAGCTCCTAAAAACAGAGCAAAATAATCCTTTTTTCTCATCTTCTTTTCACCCAAGATGGCTAGTAGCAAAAAGGTGATTATCGGCACAAGTGTCGTCACAAAAGCCCCACCAAGTGAGGCTGTACCATACTTTGTACCCATAAAATAGTACTTCATATATGTGATAAATACAACTGAAGCCAAAAATGCAACACCAAAACTTTTGATATCTATCTTAAAAGATTTTTTTAGTACCAAGATGATGGGTATCATAGTAAATGCCGTTATGCCAAAGCGAAATAAGATCATATCGTAAGCATCTATATAGTGGCTCAAAAATTTTGCATTCACCCAAGAAGCACCCCATCCAATCATGCCAAAAAAGAGTAAGATATATATGAGGTTTTTATGTTTTTCTAGCAATTTAAAAAGATAATCCCATCTATGCCATTTTTTGCACAAAACTCTATCTCGTCTTCATCTTTGGAAATTAGTAGAACTTTTGCATCATACATGTACTCATTTGCTATGTTCTGTGCCTCTTTTGCGAAGTTTTGATCTACTAGCAAGTATGAAGCTTGTGAAGCAGAGGCTAGAACTAACTCTTTTATAGTCTCTACATGTACACCAAACGATAGATTTTTTTCTTTACAATATGTTATGATTTCTTTGTTAAACTCCATCAAAATTATGGAGTTTGCAGGGGTATTTTTTATCTCATTTATGTCTGATACAAAAGCAAACCTGTCATTTTGTATAAAATCGTGTCCAAAAATCTGCATCATTTTACTCCGGCACACTCTTTTGAGCAGTAGAATTTACCATCTTTTATAATCGCCTCTTTTTCACTTACAAAAACAGAGCATTTTGCGCACTCCACCATAGTGTCGCTATCAGTATCTCTTTTTCTCTTTTTCGTTTTGGCGCTATTTTGCACAGTTCCCCTGCTAGTTTTAAAAAATAGTGTATAAACTATAAAAACAACAACACCAAAAACCAATATCTTAAAAATCATCCAAATCCTTTAATCTGTCTAGTACCCCTCAACCTATGGGTGGTGGGGTACTAGTTCTTTATCAACTCTAGAGCTTTTGTAGAAGAGCGGAGTTATTTTTGGAGATAAAATCTCTACGAATAAACACCTATAGGAAGCTATCGATACACTTATTTAGTTTTTTATCAAATGTTCTAACTCTATATTCTTTTGATTTTGCACATAAAATACAATCTACAAAGTCTAAGTTTTTATTTTCAAATATTTCTAACGAGTTTACTATTGTATTTTTATCATTTATGATGATGTTATCATATTCTAAAATATTTATTAACGATTTTGATATATCTTGTTTTGTAACTTTATAAACTTTTGATAAAACAAATACAACTTCTGCTAAAACTTCATTGATTACTACACAGTTATTATTGACAATACAATCCCTTGCAATCTCATACATTTTAAGATTATCTTTAAGTAGAAATCTTAAAATATAATTTGCATCTAAAAGTATCATGTGTATTTATCTTCAATATGCAATTCCCAAGCTTTATCTTCTAAATCAATTTTTGATGGATCTGAATATTTATGTAAGCTTCCACCCAAAACTGATATATTTTGTTTTTTTACTTCATCTGTAATTTCAGGTTCATCAAGAGGAAACATTATAAATTCAACTTCTCTATTAACATAACTATTTGGTATATTAATAGTAAAATTATTGCATTGTGGTCTTATTACTTCTCGTATCATTTTTCAACCTCTAAAATTAAAAGATATACCTATTGTATCTTTTCATTTATAATAATTTGGTTAATTTTTGAGGTCAGATAATAAGATAGTTTCTATTTCCATGATTATAAATCTTATAATCCTTAAATTTATCCAACTCTTCATCAACACTAGAGCCTTTGTAGAAGAGTAGAGTTGTTTTTTTAGATATAAAATCTCTGCATATATCTATGAGAAGCTCAGTCTTAGTGACTGCACGAGAGCATATCAGATCTACTTCAAAAGCCTCTACTTCCTCAACTCGTTGTGAAATTATATCTACATTTTTTAAATTTAGAGTACTCTTCGCAAGATGCAAGAAGGAACTCTTCTTTTTTATGGGCTCAAACAAGCTAAATCTTACTTTAGGCAGTGCCATCGCTAAAATAAGACCGGGAAAACCAGCCCCACTCCCGATGTCGATAGCACTTTTTATGTTTAAATCAATAAATTTGATAGGATAGATACTGTCTTCGATATTTTGAGCTATCTGTTTTTTGTTTTTAGCACCTGTTATGTTGTGAACTTTGTTGTACTTTAAAATCAATGCAGTAAAAATTTCACACTTCTGTTCAAAATCTACTGGCAATTTGTAGTCTATTGTCTCTTTTTTCATCCGTTTATTATATCCAATCTATTCTTTCAGGTATGCTTTAAGCTCTTCTATCTGCTTGTGCGTTGCTTCTAAATTTATCTCTACATGTAGGGATAAAAAATCTTTTTTTATCCCTGTTATGCCAATTTTTTGCAGATGGTACTCCACTTTGCCAAGGTCGCTATAGCTACTTGTAAACTTAAAATTCTCTCGTTTTTCGTATTTTATCAGTTTGCACTCTTTTAGGGCTAGATTTACTGCGTCACTGTAGGCTCTGACTAGCCCACCCGTTCCTAGTTTTATGCCACCAAAATACCTCACTATCAAGACCCCAACATTTATCAGCTCACTTCCTTGGAGTACATGTAGAGCCGGTTTTCCTGCTGTACCTCTTGGCTCTTTGTCGTCGCTACTACCCTCAACTATCTGCCCGATTTCATTGATGTATCTAAAAGCTGTGACTATATGTCTTGCCTTTGGATGCTCATTTTTCAGTTGTTCAAGAAGCTTGTCAAATTCACTATAAGCACATAGATAAGCTATAAATTTTGATTTTTTCTCCTCGTAAGTAGCACTGTAAATTTTATCTAGTGTAAACATTGGCATTTTTTTCTAAGAGACATATCAGACTTATGATAGTTCCTGGACTATTTTCTCTATAGTTACCTTCAAAAGAGGAAGTTTTTCATCGCAAACATTATAAATTTCTTCAGCATCTAAGTCAAAATAGTGATGAGAAATGATATCTCTAATTCCCTTTGCCCCTTTCCAGTCAACTTCTGGATAATTATCTAAGAGTTTTTTATTTGTAATTTTATCAATATTTTTGAGTGATTCGCCTATGGCTATAAGCTGCATACATATCGAGTCTAATTTTTCCATTCCCTCAGGTGAATCAAGAAAAAAACTACTACTATTTACTATCTCAAATCTTGTTAAAATAACTTCAGTAGCATTTAAAACTTGCCCGAGTATATCGATAACAAGCGGTTTATCATACATATACGGCTTCTTTATCTATTCGTTTTTTTAGATATGGGTTCATTCTCTCTCTGAGGCGAACTATGTCAATATTTTTGTTAAAAAGATTTTGCAAATCCTCTTTGATGTGAACTATCGCGAACATATCAGGTGTTTTTGTTTGTATGCAGATATCTATATCACTCGAATCATTCGCTTCATTGCGAGCAAAGGAGCCAAATATACCGATATTTTCTATTCCATATTTACCGCGATTTCTGTTTTTGTATTGTTCTAATAAATTTAAAATATTCTCACGATTCATATCAAGCCTTTATCTTGTTGTAGGTATATTATAGCATATATCTATAACAAGTGTCCCATCTCATTTTTTTTGGTTTTTAGGTACTCTTTGTTGTATTTGTTTGGCTCGATTATGATGGGAATTCTCTCTTTTATCTCTATATGTTTTAAGCTTTGGAGTTTTTTGGGATTGTTTGTCAGTAGCCTTATGGATTTTATCTTGAAGTAGTGCAAGATTATCTCTACCATCTCATAATTTCGCTCATCTGCTTCAAATCCTAATTGATGATTTGCCTCTACCGTGTCATATCCTGCGTCTTGAAGCGCGTATGCGTTTACTTTGTTTAAAAGTCCTATGTCTCTTCCCTCTTGCCTTAGATATATGACCATTCCGCCTTTTTCGCCTATGGTTTTTAGGGCAAATTGGAGTTGATCTCCGCAGTCACACTTTAGGCTTCCTATGGTGTCTCCAGTTAAACATTCGCTGTGAATACGCACTATCGGACTTTCTCCTAATGGTTCATTGAAGATAACTAGATGCTCTTTGACACCCTCACGGAATGATTGAATCTTGAAATTTCCATATTTTGTTGGAAGATTTGCTATGTTTGATATATTGATTCTCATATGCTTGTTAAACCTTATTAAGTATATTATGGTAAAATATTATTTTTATTTTACCAGACATAAGGAAAAAAAGTGTTTAAAAGATTTAGAAGATTAAGAATTAATAAAAATTTAAGAGATTTAGTACAAGAAACAAAACTAAGCAGAGATGATTTTATATACCCTTTGTTTGTTAAAAATGGTGAAAATCTCAAAAAAGAGATAGGCTCAATGCCAGGTGTTTTTCAAATGAGCATAGACGAGATACTAAAAGAGTGCCAAGTTTTGAAAGATTTAGGGTTAAATTCAATCATACTTTTTGGGATTCCTGATGTCAAAGATAGCATAGGAAGCGATGCTTTGTGCGATCAAGGCATAGTGGCTAGCGCGATACGAGCTATCAAAGAGAATCATCCAGATATGTTCGTAGTGAGTGATTTGTGTTTTTGTGAGTTTACAGACCATGGACATTGTGGCATACTAGATATGGAACACGAAACAGTTGATAATGATGCAACTTTGGAGATTTTGGGCAAACAAGCGGTAGTACATGCAAAGGCTGGAGTCGATATGATAGCACCTAGTGGCATGATGGATGGCATGATAACAGCCATAAGAGAAGCGTTGGATAGTGAAGGTTTTATAAATCTTCCTATCATGAGCTACTCTACTAAATTTGCTAGTGCATACTATGGACCATTTCGCGATGTTGCCGAGTCGGCTCCTAGTTTTGGAGATAGAAGAAGTTACCAAATGAATCCTGCAAATAGGAGAGAAGCCATAGCCGAGTCAGTAGAAGATGAGATGGAGGGAGCAGATATACTCATGGTAAAACCTGCTCTTGCGTATATGGATATCATAAGAGATGTAAGAAATGCTACAACAACGCCACTTGCAGTATATAATGTAAGCGGAGAGTACTCCATGCTCAAAAATGCAGGAAATGCAGGGTTGATTGATTATGATCGAGTGATGATGGAGACACTTCTTGGTTTCAAGAGAGCAGGAGCAGACATCATCATCAGCTATCACGCAAAAGAGGCTGCTAAGAT
>JALSKH010000005.1 GCA_026988975.1 Campylobacteraceae bacterium | reverse complement strand
TACATTCCGTACCTGCAAAAGCAATCTTTAGGTATGCTTTTTGAAAAGAGCAGTACAAGAACTAGGATAAGCTTTGAAGTTGGTATCCATCAACTAGGCGGTCAAGGACTCTTTTTGTCATCAAATGATTTGCAACTAGGACGAGGAGAGCCCATGAAAGACTCAGCTCGTGTTATCAGTCGTATGGTTGATATGGTGATGATTAGAACATATTCACAATCCGTGCTTGATGAGTTTGCGGCTTACTCTAAAGTGCCTATTATCAATGGTTTGACTGACAAGTACCATCCTGTGCAACTTTTAGCTGATTATCTCACGATGATAGAACATGGGAAAGATAAAAATCCAGTCGTTGCTTATGTTGGAGATGGAAACAATATGACCCACTCATGGATGATGTTAGCAAGCAAGCTTGGATTTGAGCTCAGAGTTGCTACGCCAAAAGGGTATGAGCCACTTCAAGAGATCATGGACGACGCAGAGGCATTATGCCAAGAGAGTGGCGGAGTTATAGTATATACAAATGATCCAAAAGAGGCGGTAATGGGTGCAAGCGTTGTTACAACTGACACTTGGGTTTCCATGGGGCAAGAGGATGAAAAAGTTCAAAAACTCAAAGATTTTGAGGGCTATATAGTAGATGCGGATTTGATGTCAAGAGCAAAAGATGATGCTATTTTCTTGCACTGTTTGCCGGCATACAGAGGTTATGAAGTGAGTGATGAGGTACTAGAAAAATTTGCAGATATAGTTTTTGATGAAGCTGAAAACAGACTTCATGCTCAAAAAGGTTTGATGGTATGGTTGGATGATAAGAGATAAAATGAGAAAAGAGATAGCCTTGCTCGACAAATTAGATGGGATTGATGACTATTTTGATAAAAATAGCAAATACGAAACCGTCATAGAGATAGAAAAAACAGAGAATCCAGACATAAGAACCCTAAGCCTAAAAAGTGGAAGTTGGGACAATAAAGAGCCGTGGTTTATCATAGATGAAAATCAAAAACTCCATACGATGGTTTCTATAGAGACAATGCACAAATTTATAGAAAATTTTAGAGAGTTGCAAAAAGAGAATTTTGATTTGAAGCTAGAAAAAACCATACTTCAGCATATACCTATCGACTACCAAGATGTTTGGGCGGTCGCCATGGATGAGATAAAAAAATTAGCACAAAAAGAAGAGGGTACAAAGAGTTTAAATATAGACCTAGAGAGACTACTAAGAAAGATAAAAAAAGATCATCCAAATCTCTTTTTAAATCTAAAAGATATGTTTGCAAATCAAAATTTTTTAGGATAAAAATAAAAATAGTTTCTTTGCGATAGCAAAAGCTTTAGTAGAAAAATAAAAATAAGATTCTTCTCGGCAAAGCCGTAGCAATAGTGCGAGGAATCTTTTAGGAATTTACTTCCTAATATAAAAATAGTTTCTTTGCGTCAGCAAAAGCTTTAGTAAAAAAATAAAATAAGATTCTTCTCGGCAAAGCCGTAGCTTTAGTCGCGAGGAATTTTTTAGGAATTTACTTCCTAAAAAAGGGGACAGTTAAATGATAAATTTCGAACTTTTTTCAAAGTATTCAAAACCGGGGCCTAGATATACCAGTTATCCAACAGCTCCAGAGTTTCATGAGAGTTTTAATGCTGATTCGTATGTAAAGATTTTAGAAAATCAAGATAAAAATAGAAAACTTTCACTCTATTTTCATTTGCCGTTTTGCAGAAGTGCTTGTTACTTTTGTGGTTGCAATGTTGTTTTTACGAGCAAAGATGACAAAAAAGAGAGATACATCGGCTATCTTGAAAAAGAGTTAGAGATACTCTCAAGGCATCTTGATACGAGCAGAGAAGTGATCCAGATGCACTTTGGCGGAGGAACACCGACTTTTTTCAGCGCCGAACAGTTGCAAAAAATCATAACATTGATAAGAAAGTATTTTAAAAATTTTGCAGACGATGCAGAGATAAGTTGTGAGATTGATCCAAGATTTTTAACACAAGAGCAAGTCGATGTTTTGGTTAAAGGTGGATTTAATCGAGTCAGTTTTGGTGTGCAGGATTTCAATCCGACAGTCCAAAAGGCAGTACACAGAATCCAACCTTTTGAAGTGACACAAAATGCAGTAAAGATGGCAAGATCAGCTGGCATCAACTCAGTAAATATGGATCTTATATATGGTTTGCCATATCAAAATCTCGAAACTTTCAAAAAGACATTGGAAAAAGCTCTTCTGCTAGATACTGACAGATTTGCCGTATTTAACTATGCTCATGTGCCTTGGATGAAGAAGACTATGAGAAAGATAGATGAAACAACACTCCCAAGACCTAGTGAAAAACTTGAAATTCTAAAATACACCATAGATTATCTTCAATCAAATGGCTTAAAGATGATAGGAATGGATCATTTTGCAAAACCAAGTGATGAACTCTTTTTGGTGATAGACAAGGGAGAATTGCATAGGAATTTTCAAGGATACACCACCAAAGGCGGAGCAGATTTAGTTGGAATCGGACTCACTAGCATAGGCGAGGGCATAAATCACTATGTACAAAACTTCAAAGATATGAATCTGTATGAAAATGCGATAGATGCAGGTATTTTGCCAGTTCATAGAGGCTTGGTTCTAAGTAGTGATGATGTACTCAGAAAAGCTGTGATAATGCAGCTTATGAGCAACTTCAAGCTAGATATCGCAAAAGTTGAAAGAGAGTTTGAGATAGACTTTTTTGACTACTTTAGTGACGCAATCGAAGGCTTAAACTCTTTTGTGGATGAGGGACTTGTGGAGATAGATAAGCAAAACAAAAAGATAATGGTAAGCGCAACAGGAACACTTCTAATCAGAAATATCTCCATGCCATTTGACGCGTATCTCAAGAAGGTACCTGAATCAAAACGAAAATTTTCCAAGACAGTGTAGATGTTTAATTTCAAAATTACTACTAATGATTGTATAAAGTGCGGAAAGTGCATACCGACTTGTACAATTCACAATGTAAATATGGATGAAGTGACCTCTCCTAGGGGTTTTTTGGATCTTTTAGGAGCTTATCAAAGAGGCGATTTGGAACTTGATAAAAATGCAAAAGATATCTTTGAGAGCTGTTTCTTATGTACAAATTGCGTAGATATCTGCCCAAATGATTTGCCTGTAGATATGCTCATAGAGCAAGTCAGAGATGACATAAGAAAAAAGTATGGCTTAGCTTGGTATAAAAAACTCTTCTTTTGGCTCTTAAGACATAGAAAAGTGATGGATTTACTAGCAAAGCTGGGTTATGTTTTTCAAACTTGTGGCTTTAAGATTCACGAGCAACAAAGCTCCATGGAGCCTAGATTTTCTATGCCAATTATCAAAAAAGATAGACTTCTACCAAGCGCAAAATCAAAAAGTTTTCTCAACTCTCATCCTGATGTTATAAAAAACGGCGGAAAAGGAAAAGTTGGTATATTTATAGGTTGTTTGGCAAACTATACTTATACGGACATCGGAAAATCTTTGTTAGAGATTTTAAAAGTTTTGCAGATTGATGCGTATCTCATCAAACAGCAGTTGTGTTGTGGGGCTCCGGCGTATTTTACGGGTGATTTTGATACGGTGGATTATCTGGCGAAGCATAATATCGAGTATATGGAGAGTTTTATGGATGAGCTTGATGCGGTTATCATCCCGGAAGCTACATGTAGTGCTATGATAAAGGTGGATTATGCTCACTTTTTTCACGATAAACCAGAGTGGAAAAACAGAGCCCAAAAACTATCTCCAAAGATATATATGGCTACAGAGTATCTTGAAAAATGTACCGATTTAAAGAAAATTTTAGCAGAAAAAAACCACAAAATGAGTGAAATCATCACTTATCATGACCCTTGTCATGCAAGAAAAATGCAAGGTATATATAAAGAGCCACGAGAGCTCATAAGTCAAAACTATATGCTAAAAGAGATGAGTGATCCAAATAGATGTTGTGGTTTTGGTGGAGTCACAATCCAGACAGAAAAATACCATCTAGCAAAAGCGGCAGGCATGCCAAAAGCCGCGATGATAAAAGAGAGCAAAGCCGATATAGTCAGTGCAGAGTGCAGTGCATGCAGAATGCAGATAACAAACTCGCTATTTCAAGATAGTGCACAAGAGATAATCTTTAAAAATCCTATTGAATTAATAGCAAAGGCACTAAAAGCTGAAAAAGTTTAGTATAAACTCTGCCTGCCCCTGTGGAAGCGGAAAAAAGTACAAAAAATGTTGCGCTCTTTTTCATAAAGGTGCTATAGCAAAAGATGGATTGTCTCTTATGAAAAGTAGATTTTCCGCTTTTGCTGTTGGAGATATAAAATACATCATAAAAACCTCTTTAGATGAAAACCCTGATAAACTTGGATTAAGAGACTTTAGTCAAAATTGTGAATTTAGAAAGTTGGATATTTTAGAGTTTATAGATGGCGAGGTTGAGGCTTTTGTCACTTTTAGGGCTACTATATTTTGTTTGGGAAGCGATAATAGTTTTACAGAAAAAAGTAAATTTGTAAAAAAAGGAAATCGTTGGTTTTATGATAGTTGCGAGTTCCAATAAAAGATAACCATTTATACTTAAATGTTATAATTTGACAAAATTAAATAATTAACTTTGTAAGCCTGTCTATATAAGTATAATGCAAAAGATTAGTTAAACGAAAGAGACATATGAATAGTTGGCAACACATTTATGAACATTTTAACCCTATAGCCTTTAGTTTTGGAAGTATTAGCGTTCATTGGTATGGCATTATGTATGTCCTAGCACTTCTAACAGCTCTTTTTGTGGCGAAGTATTTTGCTAAAAAAGATAAGATAGGCATCAGTTCAAAAGAGCTTGATAATTACTTTGTTTGGGTTGAGATCGGTGTCATACTTGGTGCAAGACTTGGCTATATACTCTTTTATGATCCTCATACTTCTTACTATCTTACTCATCCATGGCAGATATTTAACCCTTTTATGGATGGAAAATTTGTCGGTATCAGTGGCATGAGCTATCATGGCGCTATTTTAGGATTTTTGATAGGTACTTGGTTATTTGGTAAGAGATATAAGGTAAATATATTAAAATTATTAGATTTAGTTGCGATAAGTGTTCCTTTAGGGTACATTTTTGGCAGAATCGGTAATTTTTTAAATAAAGGTTTGGTAGGTAGAGAGACCGATGTGCCTTGGGGAATTTATGTTGATGGCGTATTTAGACACCCTTCACAGCTTTATGAAGCATTTTTAGAGGGGCTTGTGGTTTTTATCATACTCTACATGTATCGCACAAAAAAGAGATTTGATGGTGAGCTAATTGCTCTTTATGGCATTTTGTATTCTACTGCTAGATTTATAGCAGAATTCTACCGGAAGCCCGATTTTCAGATGGGTTTTATATTTGACGGATGGATGACAATGGGGCAGATTTTGTCTGTAGTTATGGCATTTGCATCCTTGCTGTTATACATATATCTTTCTAAAAAATCAAAATAATTTACACAAGCATCTCCTGTATCTTAAATTACTCTTTTGTATAACTCTTAATTTATCTCCTTAATTAACTAGATATGTAAAGAAATTACATAATTTCACTTTAATAATAAAAGGTGTAATATTATAAAAATTACAGACTAGCCGTGTCTCATGGCTAGCAGAAAAAGGATAAAGCGTGAGTAACCTTATCGAAGGCTTTTTGGGTAAGTCGGTAGAGGGAAAAAAGAGCAGAATGCCAGCCAGGCTTGATTATTGGCAAAGTGCAACTGGACTTTTTCTAGCTCTTTTTATGTGGGGACATATGTTCTTTGTTTCATCAATCTTGGTTAGCAAGGATTTTATGTATAGCGTAACTAAGATGTTTGAGGGTGTATCTTTTATTAAAGGTGGCAATCCTTTCTTGGTTTCCATTGCGGTGGCTATTGTTTTGACTATCATTATAATACATGCAGCTTTGGCTATGAGAAAATTTCCAGCTAACTATAGACAATATCAAGCCTTTAGAACGCACATGAAGATGATAGACCATGAAGATACAACACTATGGTTTATACAGGCATTTACAGGTTTTGCAATGTTCTTTTTAGCTTCTGCACACCTTTTCATAATGCTTACAAAACCAGAAACAATCGGACCGTTTGGTTCAGCTGATAGGATGATCAGTGGCTGGATGTGGCCAGTATATCTACTACTTCTTTTAGCAGTTGAGTTTCATGGAAGTATAGGTCTATATAGGTTATGTGTAAAATGGGGATGGTTCGAAGGCGATAATGCAAAAGAGACTAGAGTTAAATTGAAAAAAGTCAAATGGGCTATTACAATTTTCTTTTTAGTTTTAGGACTTGCTACACTTGCAGCTTACATGAAAATAGGACTTGAGCATAGAGATCAAGCCGGAGTTAGATACCAACCAACTGCGCAAGTGCAGATGATAAAAAATGATATGAAGGTTAGGGCATAAAGATGAATGTAGTATATTGTGATGCACTAGTAATTGGTGGGGGTTTAGCGGGCTTAAGAGCCGCGGTTGAAGCGAGGAGCAAAGGTTTGAGCACGATAGTTTTGAGTCTCATTCCTGTAAAAAGATCGCACTCGGCAGCTGCTCAAGGTGGTATGCAAGCAAGTCTTGGTAACTCAAAGATGGGTAGAGGAGACAATGAAGATGTTCACTTTGCCGATACTGTAAAAGGAAGCGACTGGGGTTGTGATCAAAAAGTAGCAAGAATGTTTGTAACAACCGCTCCAAAAGCTATAAGACAACTTGCAGGCTGGGGAGTCCCTTGGACTAGAATCAAAAAAGGCCCAAGAGAAGTTGTTATAAATGCACAAAGAACAACTATAACCGAAGATGCAGAGACTCACGGATACATACAATCTCGTGACTTTGGTGGAACAAAGAAATGGAGAACCTGCTTTACTTCAGATGCCACAGGACATACAATGTTGTATGCAGTTGCAAATGAAGCACTAAAAAGAGATATAGATATACGAGATAGAAAAGAAGCTATCTCTTTGATAGTCGAAAATGAACAGTGTTATGGTGCAATCGTAAGAGATTTGATAACAGGTGAGTTAGAAGCCTATGTTTCAAAGGGTACTTTGATAGCAACAGGCGGTTATGGAAGAATTTACAGACAAACTACAAATGCAGTTGTTTGTGAAGGTATAGGTGCTGCTATAGCACTAGAAACTGGTGTGGCGAAGTTAGGAAATATGGAAGCAGTTCAATTTCACCCAACTCCGATAGTCCCTTCTGGGATTTTATTGACAGAGGGTTGTCGAGGTGACGGTGGGCTTCTAAGAGATGTTGATGGACATAGATTTATGCCTGATTATGAACCAGAAAAGAAAGAGTTGGCAAGTCGTGATGTTGTTAGTCGTCGTATGATGGAGCACATCAGAAAAGGCAAAGGTGTTCACTCTCCTTATGGTGATCACTTGTGGTTGGATATATCTATACTAGGTCGTGAACATATCGAGAGAAACTTAAGAGATGTACAAGAGATATGTATGACTTTTAATGGAATAGATCCAGCAGATGAGGGTCCAAAAGGTTGGGCACCAGTTCTTCCGATGCAACACTACTCGATGGGTGGAATAAAAACAAAACCAACTGGAGAATCTCCGACACTCAAAGGTCTATTTAGCTGTGGCGAAGCAGCTTGTTGGGATCTTCATGGATTTAACAGACTCGGAGGAAATTCTGTAAGTGAAACAGTTGTTTCAGGAATGATAGTTGGTGATTATTTTGCTGAACACTGTATAAAAACTGATATTAATATCAATACAAAAACAGTAGAAAGAGAATTAGAAAAAGAGACTAAATATATAAAATCTTTACTAGAAAATGATGGAAAAAACAATATCTTTGAAATCAAACTTGCTATGAGAGACATCATGTGGGATAAAGTAGCAATTTTTAGAGATGGCAAAGGTCTTGCTGAAGCCGTAGAAAAACTAGAAGAGTTATATAAAAAATCTCTTGATGTAAATGTAAAATCAAAAACTCTAGCAGGAAATCCAGAGTTAGAAGAGGCTTATCGTGTTCCAAAAATGCTCAAACTTGCTCTTTGTGTGGCAATTGGAGCAAGAGATAGGACTGAGAGTAGAGGTGCTCACTATAGAGAAGATTTTCTTAAAAGAGATGATGCAAATTGGTTGAAAAGAACTCTTACAAGTTGGAAAGAGGGAGATACACTACCAACTGTAGAGTATGAAGATTTGGACATCATGGGCATGGAGATGCCACCAGCATTTAGAGGTTATGGTGCAAAAGGCATGATAATCGAAAATGAAACAAGCATTAAAAGGCAAGAAGAGGTTGACAAGATAAGAGAAGAGATGGAGGCGGCAGGAAAAGATAGGTATGAGATTCAAGCTGCTTTGATGGATTTTGATTTGCAACCTTACTATAAAGCAAAAAATGAAAGATTTGGAGAATAAAATGGGACGAATGATAACTATAAAAGCACTAAAATACAATCCAAACTCAAAAGTATCTAAAGCTCACTTTGCAAAATATGAGCTTGAAGAGACAGATGGCATGACTCTATTTGTTGCTCTTACTAAGATAAGAGAAGAGATGGATCATGACCTATCTTTTGATTTTGTTTGTCGTGCGGGGATTTGTGGAAGTTGCGGTATGATGGTAAATGGCGTTCCAAAGCTTGCTTGTAGAACTTTGACTAAAGATTATCCTGATGGAGTGATTCAGCTTATGCCAATGCCTGCATTTAAGCTCATCAAAGACCTCTCTGTAAATACAGGAGAGTGGATGGAAGGCATGAGTAAGAGAGTTGAGAGTTGGATTCATACAAACGAAGAGCCGGATTACTCAAAACTTGAGAAACCAATTGAGCCAGATGTTGCTGACGCAGTCTTTGAGATCGATAGATGTGTTGAGTGTGGTATATGTGTAGCAGCATGTGGTACAAAACTTATGAGACCAGATTTTGTAGGTGCTGTTGGATTAAACAGAGTTGCAAGATTTGAGGCTGATCCACATGATAACAGAACTGATGAGGACTTTTATGAATTGGTTGGTGACGACAATGGAGTATTTGGTTGTATGAGTCTTCTCGCTTGTGAGGATAACTGTCCAAAACACTTGCCATTACAAAGTAAAATAGCATACATGCGTAGAAAGCTTGTAGCACTTCGATAACACTTTTAGGAGCAGTAAAATTTCTGCTCCTAACTCTTTTTTGATATAATATCACTTCTTTTAAATGATTTTTAGGCGGATTTATGCATATTTTGGATGATTTTTTTCTTTTGAGTTGGAATGAAAAAGCTGATTTGATAGAAAAAACTGATAGTGAATTTTCAGATAAAATTTATGACATTTTTATAGAAGATTATGAACATTTTTGCGATAGTTCTTCACTGCTTTTGATAGTAAATAGTCAAAATTTAGAAAAAATCATAGAGATAGAAGAGTTTAAACTTATCTTTGACGGTTTGTTTGTTAAAAAAGCCATAGACAGATGCTTAATTTTGCAGATACAAAAAAGAGTTTTGGTGTTTCTTGATGAGATTGGAAACAAAGAGTTAAATCAAACTCTAAAAGAGAATTTTGAAATTTTAAGAAAAGAGGGAATTATAACTTACTATGTTAGCAGAAGGCTTATAGGGCTCATAGCTCTTATAAAAGAGCATAAAGCCAAAGAGCAAAAAATTGAGCTAAAAACTGCTAAATATGATGAAAATCACTATAAAAATTCTCTACATGTACTACAAGCAGCAATCGAAAATCTAAAAATGTGTGTTGAACAAAACTACTTGAAGAGACTCAATGCTATAGACGAAAAACTTAAAAATGAGAGATTTTCCATCGGTGTAACTGGAGTCATAAATGCTGGAAAATCAACCATGCTTAATGCCCTTTTAAAAGAGGAGATATTGGGAACTTCAGTCATACCAGAGACTGCAAATTTGACAATATTAAAATACTCTAAAAATAGATATGCAAAAGTTAATTTTTGGAATAAAAAGGAGTTTGGCAAGATTGAAAATAGTGCCAAGCAAGTGGAGCGAATCAAAAAATTTATCGATGAAACAAAAGATAATTTCAAAGAGACGCTAAGTGAGTATATACAAGAAAAAAGCAGGTTTGAAGAGATAAAGATAGAGGATTTGAGTCTATATACTTCAGCAGAGAAATCCTCAAAAAAGTGCAATTTGGTCAAAAGTGTAGAGCTATATAGCGATTTGGAATTTCTTAAAGATGGTGTTCAAATTGTCGATACTCCGGGACTTGATGATCCTATCATCCAAAGAGAGGAGATAACTCTTGGTTATATTAGCGAGTGTGATTTGATGATACACTTGATGAATGTAAACCAATCTGCTACAAAAAAAGATGTGGATTTTATAATAGACTCTATAACATATCAAAATATCGCCAGACTTCTTATAGTGATAACCAGAGTAGATACAGTTAGCTCAAAAGAGTTAAATGAGGCTATAAAATATACAAAGAAGAGCATAGAGTTAAGACTAAAAGAGCAAAATAGAGCCCATAATCTAAATGAGATAATCAGCAAAATCGAGTTTATACCACTTTCAGGTAAGATGGCGCTCTATCTTAGAACAGGTCGCCAAGAGCTTGCCAAAAAAGATGGGTATGACTTGGAAAAAAGCGGAATACTAAAACTTGAAGAGTATTTAAACAAAACGCTTTTTGGATCAAATTCCCAAAAAGCAAACCTCATAATAAAGAGCAATAAAGGCGATATTCTCTCTATCGTTGAGCAAACAAAGAGCCTTGTAAAAGAGGAAAAATCTCTTCTAGGAAAATCATCTCTTGAGATAAAACAGGAGTACAAAAGATACAAGAGGAGCAGGGATGATCTTCTTTCAACTTTGTCAAACATAAACAGTATTATAAACAATCAAAAGAGAGAATTAGAGGAGTATTTTAAAGTTTTGCACAAATACTCTAGCGAAAAATTGATAAATTTGAAAGATATTGTGAAAGTGAGAGTTTTGGATGATGTCTCATACGAGATGAGAAAAAATAGAAAAATACCAAATCCAAAAAGGATAGAGTATATAGTAGAGTTAGGTTTTAAAGATGGTTTGGTAGATTTGGTAAGAGAGTATAAGTATCAATTTTCAAAAAAGATGCAAGAGGCTTTTGAAGTGATCAAAAACAGCTATAAAGAGATAGAATCAGACAAAGATGATAAATTTGATTTAGCAGAATTTACTCAAAGAGATTTCAAATCACTTATCCCTTTTCAAAATCGTTCAATTGAAATCGCAAAGATAAATGAACAGATAAAAAATCATGCAAAAAAATCTCCAACTCTCCTGCATGATGAGCTTGATTTTATCTTGCAAAAAATCATAGACTCTCTCGAGGAGATGCTAGGCAAAAAAATAGAAAAGACAGACAGTCAATTGCTAAAAGAGTTTGTAGATTTGAGTCAAAAAAAGGTGCAATTGATCGAAGAAGAGATAAAAGCAAAAGATGAAATCATAAAAACAAGCATGAGAAGGATAAATGGATCAGCAGTCGATAAGCAAAACAGAGTGGCAGAGTTGGAGGCTAAAGAGATAGCGTTGACAAAGATCGAAAAAGATTTAAAGGCTCTTCATGACCCTGCTTAGAGAGTTTATCAACTCATATAAAAAAAGATACCTCGAAGTAAAACCAAAATTTGATGAGGGAATTTTAGGGCTATTAAAAAAAGTGGAGTATGCTCTTCTTGATGATAGGCTATCTCCTTCCCCTGCACTGAAAAGTTCACTAAATAGACTAGAAACTAGAGCAGTGGAGCCCATGAAAGTGGCAATAACTGGACAATTTTCAAGTGGTAAATCTACATTTTTAAATGCTCTATTAGCAAAAAATATATTACCCACAGGTATAACGCCGGTTACATCCAAAGTAAATTATATAAGATATGGGGATGAACTCAAGATTAGAGTAAAGTATAAAGATGGTAGAGATGAGTATCATGACATCGAACAGATAGAAAGATTTACAGACCAAAGAAACAGTGTTGAAGATATAGATTATCTGGTTCTTTATTCGCCATTAAATATGCTAAAAGATATAGTTTTTGTAGATACACCTGGTTTAAACTCTCTAGCATCAGCCGATACGGATGCCACTATAAGAGTTTTAAATGAAGTTGATGGAATTATCTGGCTTACTCTCATAGATAATGCTGGCAAGATGAGTGAAGAGAAAATCTTGCAAAGGTATATAGGTAAATACAAAAACAAATCTCTTTGTGTACTTAATCAAAAAGATAAATTTAGTGAAGAAGAGGTACAAAATACTCTGGCATATGTTAAAAAAAGTTTTGGAGATTATTTTAGTGAAATAGTGCCGATTTCAGCAAAACAGGCTCTCGAGTCAAGAAGTAGCGATAAGATAGTGATGATGAATGAAGCGCTAGATGAGTTTACAAAGACTCTACATGTAGAGCTTGAAAAGAGAGTTCAAGATGGAGATGAAGGTATAGTAAATGATCTTTTTGCGCGCTATAATCAGAAGATACAAGAGATAGTAAATAGTGACATATCGGAAAATATAAAACTTGCTAAAAGCTCAAATATAGACAAAGTGATAAACTTCATAAAAGAGGAGATTCAGCCACTATCAAATGAATCAAAAGAGTACGCTATAAAACAGGAGTTAAATACAATCTGTGATAAAATCATATCGCAACATGAACTTTTTATAAAAATTTACAATAAATTAAGTGATGAAATAGAAAACTTTGAGTTGTATGCAAAAGAGCAATTTGCAAATGCAAAAGCAGAATTTTCTCTCAATCTAAAAGAGGCATTTTTACGAATAAAACAGATAATAGAGCTCATAGCCACAGAGATTTACTCTCAAATATCAACACAAAAAAGATATAGATATACAAAAATGAAAAAATCTTTGTTTAACGGAGATGAAAAGTATATAAAAGTTGAGTATGATTCGCCATATATCGACTCTGACAGTGCTTATAAAAAACTCTTCTATGAGGAAAATTTAGTTGGAAAGATGTTTAAAAAGTATGCAAGAGAGATAAATGAGATAGAACTAAGAGTCAACCAGAGAAATTTTGAGATTTATAAAAAGTTTGAGCAAAGCATCTATAAATGGCAGAGTCCATATAGTATCTTGAGAAAAAAGGAGGACATTCACTCTGACATTGAGTTTGCCAATATGAGAAAATTTGCAGCTAGAGTTTATGAGCATATACTTAAGCCTTACAATGATGAGATGTTGAAATCTCAAGCATATGTCAGTTCTGGATTTAAACATATATCAAGTGCCATAGAGTTTAACTACCAAAATGCAACCGAAGTTTGTATATCTTTTTTAAATGAGAAGATGAATGATTTTATCAAGTTGTACGAGCAAGACCCAGCTAGATTTTCTCTTTATCGCCCAACTATGCAAGATATAAAAGAGAGACTAACGCAAAGTTTTTTTATATATAAACTAGAAAATTTAATGGATAAAAATAGAACATTTTTAAGCAAAGATTACGAGAGAATATCACAAAGTTTTCAAGAGATAAAACAAGAGAAGATAGAGTTCGTAGAAAAAAGGAAGAATAGGCACAAAAAGATAATAGAACTACTCCAAGAGTGCCAAAAAGAGCTCTAGATATCAAGCCCTTTCTCTTTTATGGATTTGAACATCGTCATTAGCGATATAAAAAGTGTTGTGATGGCTGGTCCTAAAATCATACCCCAAAATCCAAAAGTGGTTAGTCCAGCGAAGATAGCGAAGAAGATCAACATTTCGTTGGTTGTAGCTTTTACATTTGAGAGTTTGTTGTTGATAAATTTTATAATCATAGGTTTTATAAAAGTATCTGCAACCAAAGATATAACTAAAACAGAGTATAAGGCTATGACTATTCCCTCTGTGTAGTTTCCATTTGCAAAGGCATATGCACTTAGAGGTATCCACATCAAAGCGCCACCTATGATTGGTATCAAAGAGGCAAAACCATAAAATATACCTAGCAGTAAACCGTCATATCCGTATATAATGCTGATGATAGCAAACAAAGTGCCCTCAAATATAGCAGTTGCCAATATGGAGTAAAATACCACACTCATAACATTTGAAACTTCCCCAAATATCATATCTATTTCACTATCTTTCATAGGCAACAATGTTCTAAAATAACCACTTAACTCTTTTGCGTTAAGTGTAGTAAAGAAGAAAAATATGAGTATAAGAAGCATATCTTTTAAAAAATTTGCACTATTTTTACCGATAGAAGCTAGATACGACAGAGCTGTTTTTGTAATTGAACTCAAATCTAAACTTTTTATAAATTTATCCAAATCACTTTGAAAAAATGAAAGAGTATCTGGAAGTTGTGGATGTAAGTTTTTGATATAGTTTATAGTATTGTCAACCAAAGTCGTGTCAAATCTATTTATAACCTCTCCAGCAGATGTGATTATGTATATAATCGGCGCAAAAAAGAGTATAAAAAGAAGCAGAGTCGATATGGTCGCTGCTATAGTTTTGTTTTTGAAAAGTTTTCTAAAGTATATATTTATATTGTAAGTGGCTATAGAGAGAAGTCCAGCAACTGTGATGACTACTAAAAATGGTTCATATAGCTTTATAACCCAATATAAAACAACCAGAAAAAACGATATCAAAAAGCTTCTTTGTATATTCATGTGTTTACCTCAAACAATCCACCAACAGGAGTAAGTCTAAAAAGCTCATAACATTTTGTTGTAGCAACTCTTCCTCTTGCAGTTCTTTGTATATATCCGTTTGCCAAGAGGTACGGCTCTATCACATCTTCGATAGTTCCCTCATCTTCGCTTAGAGCTGCCGCAATAGTATTGAGTCCGAGTGCTTTTCCTTTTGACTCTATCAAAAGTTCAAGATACTTCAAATCCAACTCATCAAAACCAAGGTCATTGACTCCTAGCTCTTCTAGCGCGTAGCTACATCTCTTTTTTGTGATTTTCTCTTCATCTTTAACATCGGCAAAATCCCTAACTCTCTTAAGTAGTCGCAAAGCGATTCTAGGGGTTCCGCGAGATCTTCTAGCTATCTCGACAGCTCCATCATCCAAGCATACTTTGTTTAGTTTGTGAGATGCTCTTATGATGATCTGTGCAAGCTCTTTTTTGTCATAAAATTGTAATCTAAAGTGCATTCCAAATCTATCTCTAAGAGGTGAGCTAATCATCCCAGCTCTAGTTGTTGCGCCGATCAGGGTAAATCTAGGCAAATCTATCTTTATGGTTTGAGCCGCAGGTCCACTACCAATGATGATATCTAGTCTAAAATCCTCCATAGCAGGGTATAGTATCTCCTCGATGGCGGGTGAAAGTCTGTGAATCTCATCTATGAAGAGGATATCTCCCTCTTCAAGGTTAGTTAAAATCGCTGCTAAATCACCACTTTTTTCTATCATGGGAGCCGCTGTCATTTTTATGTTTGCCTGCATCTCGTTTGAGATTATATATGCTAAAGTAGTTTTACCAAGTCCAGGAGGTCCAAAAAATAGTGCGTGATCCAGACACTCCTCTCTCTTTCTTGAAGCTTCTATGAAAACTTTCAGATTTCTTTTGATCTTCTCCTGTCCGATATAATCATCCCATGAAGTTGGTCGCAGAGATGTCTCATACTCATTTTCAAATGTCATTTTTTCTATTTCTACGATGCGCTCCATTAATACTGGTACTCTTTTGTCGGAAAATTTCTATTTTTGACTTCATTTGCGTATCTTTGAAGAGCATTTTCAATAAGTTTTGCGCCATCAAGATATCTCTTTACAAATTTTGGTTTAAAATCCTTTAAAAATCCAAATGCATCACTCCAAACAAGCACTTGACCATCAGTATCTGCACCTGAGCCTATACCTATGGTTGGTATATTTACACTTTTGGTTATCTCTTTTGCAACCTCAGCTTTAACACCTTCAACTACAAGACAAAATGCTCCCGCTTCTTCGACAGCTTTTGCATCAAGCAAGAGTTGCTCTATATCTTCATCATTTTTGCCTCTGATTTTGTATCCACCTTCACTTCGGACAAATTGTGGCATTAATCCTATATGTCCCATGACAGCGATAGAGTTAGATGTGAGAGCTTTGATGATGTGTGCTCTTTGGACTCCACCTTCAATTTTAACAGCACTTGCTCCTGTCTCTTTATATATTTTTGTAGCGTTTTTTAGTGCCATTTTTTCATCTGTATAAGTTCCAAAAGGCATATCGCATACCACAAATGTCTCTTTTGCCCCAGCACAGACTGCTTTTGTGTGGTAGATCATTATTTCAAGCGTTGCGCAAAGGGTGTCCGGTTTTGCGTTAAAGCTCATATTTAAGCTGTCTCCTACAAGTATGATATCAACATTTTTATCAAATAAAGATGCAAAAAGAGCATCATAAGCAGTTATCATCACAAGAGGTATTTTAGACTTGCTATTTTTTATAGAGGTAACAGTTTGCATCGTATATCCAATATTTTTTATTAATTTTATCTAAAAAATGGTACAATTGTACTTAATGTATTTTACATGTATTTATTGAAAGGTAAAAAATGGGTTTATATGCACAATTGGAGATAGAGTATGATATTGATATCGTGGAAGATTTTATGAATCACTACTCTATAATGTGTGAAAATATGGAACCTCTAATCATAAACTTAAACAAGCAAGAAAATTTTGAAGAAAACATAAGAGAGCTTTTTAGAATTTATCACAATCTAAAATCAGCCGGCGGTTTTTTAAAGCTTGATCCTATCATAAAATTGGCAGCCCTGAGTGAAGATGTGTGTGAAGAGGCAAGAACTCTAAATGGTCCTGCTAGTGAAGAGTTTATAGATTGGCTTTTGCTTATAAGTGATCAATTTGAAATCTATAGAAAAGATATAGAGAATGATGCCGAATACTTTAGTATGTTAAACCCGCTAATCATCAAAGTACCACTGGATTTAGAAAAATGAAAAAATTAGTAGCATATATAACAACCGGGTATCCTAGCGTAGATTTTAGTGTTGATTTAGCTTTGGCCTTGAAGGAAGCTGGGGCAGATATATTGGAGTTGGGCATCGCTTTTTCTGATCCGGTTGCTGATGGTCCTGTGATAGAAGAGGCAAATTTACGCTCTTTGCAAAATGGTTTTAAAGTTCAAGATATTTTTGATATTTCTCAAAAAGTAACGGACAAGATAGAGACTTATTGGATGGGGTATTTTAACTCTTTTTACCATAAAGGCATGGAAAATATATCAAATATCGCTAAAGATAGCGGTGTTAAGGGGTTTATCATTCCTGACTTGCCTCACGAAGAGGCGATGGCATACAAGTCACTGCTTAAAAAACAAGAACTCTCTTTGGTAAATTTTGTGGCTCCGACAGATGGAGATGAGAGAATCAAAAAAGTAGTTAAAGATAGTGATGGATTTATCTATCTTGTGGCATATGCCGGCATCACAGGGAGTGGCACTAGTGAGGATTTGAGTAGAGTTATCGAGCAAGTGAAGCAACAGAGTCAAACACCGTTATTTGTAGGATTTGGCGTAAATGAAAAAACAGCAAAAGAGAAATCAGCAGGAGTGGATGGCGTTATCGTTGGTAGTGCTTTTGTAAAAATTTTACTAGATGATGCGTTGAGCGG
>JALSKH010000004.1 GCA_026988975.1 Campylobacteraceae bacterium | reverse complement strand
CGAAACCTAGATGAACTGATGCAAATGAGTAGCTGTGAGATCCAAATCGGCATACTCAAAAAACTCTCAGGTACACACATCAGCCGTCATGATAGAGAATACGGTATGGTTTATAGTGATATTCCCCCTTATGACATCCTCAAAAACAAGCAACTCAGCTTTATGGAGCTTCAGATCATGAAACGCTTTGCACGATTTTGGGATCTCTACTACAACAGTGGCAACTTTAAAACAAGCCTTCCTCTTTTATGGCAAAACGACAGTGTATATAAAAACTTTTATGCCTTTGGTATATGGATATATGAGCAGACTGACTCTACATGGAAAATCTCCTTGCAAAGACAGGGAGAGCTGCTTTTTTCCTACTTACATGTAAAGAAAAATATAGCACAGGCAGAGATAGCGGAGTATATGCTCAAAGATATGATGAAGCTAAAAGGCAGAGCAATCCCCACTTATCTCAAACCCTATGCAAAAGAGTTCAAAACAGAGGCAAAAATGGGAACTTCCGGTTTTAACAAAAGACAAAATTAAGTTGTTCTTCGGAAGCAAGGTTTTAACCTTGCCCTTTAGGCTTTACGACACATCAAAGTTTTTCCAGGTCATCTACGCTTAGACTCTTTTTTGGATCAAGAGAGAGGTTCACTATTTCCGCTTCTATAATAGTGTCACTTAAAATTGCATTGATGTTTTTTTCTATCTCTTTCATATTACACTCTCCGTTATCAAGGAGGGCAAAATCATCGCCGAAAATTCGAAAAACCAGAGAGAGATCAAAACAGTTTTGTAAAGATTTTGCGATTTTTACCAAAACAGTATCGCCGTTTTTCCATCCGGAATCTTTGTTAAAGCGTGAAAAGTTTTTCAATCGTACAAGATGCAGCTCTTTGTATTTTTTTTCATAAGAGTTTTGCAGCAACATAACATCAAGATAACTCTGATTGTACAAGTCTGTCAGATTGTCCTTGTAAAAATAGGCAAAACGCTCTTTTTCTATCTCGGTATGCGGCAGCTGGTTTATATTTTTATCCACAACCACATCTTTAAGAACCTGCAGTGTTGCTTTGACAGCATCCCCGTCATACTGCACTCCACTCAGACGCTCTATCTCTTCAAGTGCTTCCTTGGGAGTTTTTCGGCCTTTGTATATTCTGTTGGTTGTCATGGCATCAAAACAGTC
>JALSKH010000003.1 GCA_026988975.1 Campylobacteraceae bacterium | reverse complement strand
TTAAGAACAATATTTGTGTTATTAAAGAACAAAACTAAATTTGATGAAAATTTAGCTTATGGTGTTTCATTATGAAACTTTAAAATCAATCTTTTTTAGTTAGGTTTCTTTATAGTTGACTCCTTTTGGGCATTATAGAGCAAAATCACTTAAATTTATATTGTTATGTTTTTTTTGCATGCGATATATAAAGACTACACAAAAGGCTGATATAATTGGTATAATATGCAAAAATTATAAAGGTTGGAGATGAAAGATTCACAATTGACAGAGTTGTACTTTGTCGTCAAAAGTCCATTTAGGTACTATATGTTTGTGCTTTTGACGATGTTTGGTGGCTGGAATATAGCAAAAGATATGATGAATATAGTAGAGCGACATGTACCCGTAAACACAGTAGCTCCAGAGTATATCGCGATCACGCTTTTATCTTTGGTGGGATTCTATTTCGTGAGAAAAAATGCCATAAGAAAGCTACAGAAATTTGAGAGTCAAAATAGCTGATGAAGATTTTGCTACTCGAGGATGATTATATACTAGCTGATATCCTCTATCATCACTTAAAGGACAACTCTTATGAAGTACTACATGTAGATGATGGAGAGAGTGCACTTGATGCTATGGCTTCAAGCAAATTTGATTTGTTGATTTTGGATATAAATGTCCCAAAAGTCAGCGGGCTAGAGGTGGTTAAAAGCATTCGAGAGTATAACGATACAACTCCCGCTATCATGATAACAGCATATCAGGAGACAAAATACCTGAAGAATGGATTTGAAAATGGGTGTGATGATTATATAAAAAAACCATTTGACCTTGAGGAGTTGGATCTTAGGATTAATAATATTAAAAAGAGATTTAGCATAGAAAATGACGACAAGATCACCATAGATGACACTACATATATGATTCCATCTAAAAATCTTCTCAAAACTAAAAATGCAGAGTTTCAACTTGCAAAAAAAGAGACAGAGATACTTTTATATTTGAGCAGTAGGAAGAAAAGAGTCATATCTTCGGATGAATTGATACAAAATCTATGGGAATTTGAGGAGATGCCCACAGATGCAACGATACGAGTTTATATAAGAAATCTCAGAAATATAGTCGGAAAAGATAGGATCAAAACCATAAGAGGGAGTGGCTACTTTTTTGAATAAAGAGGAAAAAAAAGCATTGAGCAGTTTTTTGGCTATCTACACGCTATCAGCTCTGGTGCTTATCTTTATAATCGCATTTCTATACTACAACAGGGGTATAGTAACCATACAAGACCAGTGTAGTGTACAGATGAGAAATGCCTCTTTAGTGGCTCAAAAAGAGTTAATGAGAGCAGAAATGGATAAAATCCCCTACAAATTTACACCACCCAAAAAAACTATGAGAATGGGACTGTTTGATTCGAAAGGCAAAGTCATATTTTCAAATTTGAAAGATAACAAAATCTTTTTCTCAAATGTGGCTTATAAAAACAATAGACATAAATACCATGTCCATAAACTGCAAACTCCTTTACTAAATGTCTCTTATATAGTTGTAGAGACCGATGAGGTTGCTAGTCAAAAAGCAAAACTTCTAACGCTGATAACTTCTGTGATCATCGCGTCCGTTGTATTTATACTTTTTATAGGTTTTTTGCTAAGCAAGATACTGCTAAAGCCTATAAAAGAGAGAGTGAAAAAATTAAATCATTTTATAAGAGACAGTTCACATGAGCTAAATACTCCAGTTTCTGCCCTTATGATGAGTGCATCTTCGATCAAAAATGCAAAAGAGGTAAATCCAAGAGTCCTAAACCACATAACAGTTAGTGCAAAACTCATCTCTCAGATCTACAACACTCTCTCTTTTGTTGCATTTAATGAGATAGATGAGAGATATGATGAAAAGTTTAACCTTAAAGAGTTGGTAGAAGAGAGTGTAAGATTTTATGATGAGATTGTAAAGAGTAAAGGCAACAACATAAAATGCTCACTTGAGTCAACAATGGTAATCATGGATAAAACCAGGATACAAAAAGTGATAAATAATCTCATTTCAAATGCTCTAAAATACTCATTTCCAAGAACAACTATAGAGATAATACTAAAAAACCATACACTTTGCATCATAAATCAAGGCGAAGGCATTAGTGAAGATGACCAAGAAGCTATATTTAAAAGATTTGAGAGAAGAAGCAAAAACGAAGGTGGCTTCGGAATAGGCTTGGATATCGTAAAGACAGTATGTAGTGAGTACAATATAGAGATAAAAGTGGAGTCAATCCCAAATCAAAAAACTACATTTTTTCTCAAATTTTCTGACTCCTTTTAAGTGTAACCAATTTGTAATTGAAAGATTATATAATTGCGTATGATGAAAAATAATTTAACTGCCTTGTGGGCTAATAATTTAGAGATTTTGGATGTTGCTTTTCAGCCAATTTTAAATATGCATACAGGTGAACTTTATGGAGTTGAAGCTCTGTTGCGTAACCACCAAGATATCGGGTTTAAGTCGATATTCTCTCTTTTTGATCAAGTATATAAAGAAAATCTGCTTTATGCTTTTGATATAGCCCTAAGAAAAAAGGCTTTTTTAAAATTTACAAAAATAAAAAATTATAAAGAGATCAAACTATTTTACAATCTTGACAATCGCTTGCTTGAAATGCCAGATTTCTCACATGGAAATACGATAGAGATACTAAAAGAGTTTAAAATTAAAAAAAATAGTCTATTTTTTGAGGTCTCAGAGAGATTGGAGATTTCAAGTGAATGCAATATAGAGAGTATTCTTCAACACTACAAAGATGAAAATTTTTCTATTGCAATTGATGATTTTGGAGTTGGTTATTCAGGCTATAAACTGCTTCATGACTTTACGCCTGACATCATCAAGATAGATAGATTTTTCTTGCAAAGTATAGAAAAAAATATAAAGAAAAGATTGCTTGTGAGAAACATAACCCATTTAGCTATACAACTTGGTATCAAAGTGTTAGCAGAGGGTGTAGAGACAAAAGAGGAACTACTGACTTGTAGAGATATAGGGTGTCATTTGATGCAAGGATATTTAATCCAAAGACCGACTAAAGACACCTATGAAATATCACAAAAATATGAGCATATAGATGAAATTTTGAAAAATAACAACAGAATAAACAGCAATAAAAAAATAGAAAGTTTTATAGATAGACCAAACCCATTAAATATCAACACAAAAATGAGTAGCGTTGTGCGCTACTTTAAAGAGAAAAAAGTAGTAGATATAGTACCCATAGTAAATTCACACGATGAGCCAGTAGGCATACTTCTTGAGAATCAAATCAAGGATTTTCTCTACTCTCCGTATGGAATGTCCATACTTTTAAATGAGGGTTCAGATAAATCAAAACTTAAAAATTTCATAAATAGTTGTGCGTGTGCAGATATAAACTCTGATATCTCTTTGATTATCGAACTATTTTCAAATGATAATGAATCCAATGGAATTATAATAACAAAAAATTCAAAATATTATGGATTTTTGTCGATGCGATCTATTGTGGGCATCATAAATGAAGAGAACCTAATCTCTGCAAGAGACCAAAATCCGATCACAAAACTTCCTGGCAATAGAATCATAGACAAATACCTGATGGATGTATGTGAAAGCACAGACAGTTATCTGCTATGCTACTTTGATTTGGATAATTTTAAGCCATTTAACGATGTTTATGGCTTTAGAAATGGCGATAGAATTATCCATTTGATAGCAGATATATTAAAAAAACATTTACCTAAGAGCTATTTTATAGGGCATATAGGTGGGGATGATTTCTTTTGTGGCGTCAAAGTTGATGATAAAAAATTTGAAGATCTTATAAAAGATATAGTGTTGATTATTGAAAATTTTGGCGATGAGGTTGTGAGCTTTTACTCCCCAAAAGATAGAGAAAATGGATATATAACATCAGTCGATAGAGAAGGAAACAAAAAAAGATTTCCGCTTTTAGCAGTGAGTGCATCTGTTGTAACAATCGACAGTATTGCAAAAAATAGGACAATAGAAGATATAAACTATTCACTTTCAAAAGGAAAAAAAGTTGCTAAAAGCAGTATAAAACACATGAGCGTCAGTAATCTACTCTAATTTTAATACAATTTTTTCCACTTTGCCCACTATATCCTCTGCTTCTGTGATTTCTGTTACGAGTGCTATGGTTTTTGCTCCTGCTTTTTGCACCTCTTGTATGTTATGCTCTTTTATGCCTCCTATCGCTACAAAAGGGGTATCTATATTTTTTGCTACAAATTCCAAATACTCTATGCCTACTGTTGCGTAATCCTTTGTATTTGTGTCGTATATTGGTCCTACGCCAATGTAATCAACTCCCAGTTTAACAGCTTCTAAGGCTTGCTCTTTGGAGTGCGTAGATAGTCCTATTATCATATCATCACCCACTAACTCTCGTACTTTTTTGACCGGCCAGTCATCCTGCCCTACATGTACGCCATCTGCTTCTATCATCAAGGCTAGCTCTATATGGTCGTTTACGATAAGAGTTACTCCTGCTTTTTTGGTTATCTCTCTTATGATTTTTGCTTCATCAAACATCTGCTTGAAGGATTTCTCTTTTTCTCTGTATTGTACTGTTTTTATGCCCGCTTTTATCATTTCTGCCACTACTTCTACATTGCTTCTTCCGTTTGAAAATCTCTCAAGCGTTATGCCGTAAATTCCCTCGGAGATACTTTTTTTGTGACTTAGAGTTAGCACCTCTTTTTCAAGATAGTAGAGTCTGTATCGGATATCTTCATACTCTTTTCCTGTCTCATACATTCCTTCAACTGTTTTTGAAATCTCCTCTATCACTCTTATAGCTTCTAATGCTCTTTTGAAATTTGCTGTGATGATTTGAGCAGTGTTCTCTTTTTTATCTATTTTGCTTTGGTTTGTGATCTTCTTTCCGATATCATGAGAGGAGTCTCTATTTCTGAGTAGATGGTGGTCTATATTTTTTAGATTTTTCCGCACTAAGTGTCTTGTATCTCGCAATTTTTTGGTCAATTTCTCATCTTCATAATGAAATCTGCATATATCTTCAACTACTCTGATGCCCTCAGCGGCACGGTTTACATTTGCATCTAAAATTCTATATATTTTCACCATATCCTATCCTTAAATATTTTCCCAATTTTTATATACAGGCTCATACCCTAACTCTTGGATTCTTTTTATCACTTCATCACTCTCCCTTGTGTCTGAAATCTCAAATTGTGGCTTTGTTTTGGCTACTGTGTATCCACCAACCTCTGTTTTTGAACCGGCTGAAAATTTTGTAGCACAAATTCCCAAAAGATTGTCTCTAAAATCTGCATCTTCTCTTGTAGATATATTTATCTCAACTCGTGGCAAAAAGAGTCTGTATGCACACATGATTTGTACAAAACTCACATCATCAAGTATGCAGTTTGGTTGAAATCCACCCTCTGCTTCGTTGATTCTAGGTAGTGAGAGTCCTAGCTCACAACCAAGGTACTTTTTGCTCAGGTATGAGGCGTGCAGACCACTAAAAAAGGCTTCACTCGCGATATCGCCTATACCAAAGAGCGCACCAATATTGAGGTTTCTAAACCCAGCTTTTGCACCTCGCTCAGGTGTCTCTAGCCTATACTTATAATCACTTTTTTCTCCGCTTACATGTACACTTTTGTATAGTTCTTTATCATACACCTCTTGATATACAGTCAACCCATCTACCCCAGCTTTAAAAAGCACTTCATAATCTTTTTGACTCATAGGATAGACTTCAATCGCTACGAAAGAGAAATGTTTTTTTAAGATTTTTGTTACATTGCATAGATACTCTAGTGGAGTTATTTTTCTGGATTCTCCTGTTAAAAAAAGTATATGTTTTATACCGCTTTTTGCTATCTCTCTAGCTTCAATCTCTACCTCTTCTAAGCTTAGTTTTTTTCTTGGAATCTTGTTCTTTTTACTAAATCCACAATACAAACAGTCACTGCTACAGTAGTTTGAAACATATATCGGAAGATATAGATTTATAGTATATCCAAAATTTGCAACAGTTATCTCATGGGCTTTTTGAGCGATTTTTTCTAAGTGTATTTTGGCTCTTGGGGATAGTAGATTTAGAAAATCAAACTTATCCAAACTCTTTTTATTTATGGAGTTTAAAACCATCTCATCTGTAACATTTGCAAAATATCCACTAAAATCAAAATCATCATACTCTTTTAAGATTTTTAAAAAACTCATAAATTTAAAAACCCCGTCAGAGGTGAAGAGGCTCTAGCATATCTGCTTTGGTTTTCTAGTTTGGCTAGATATGCCATTCTGCCTGCTTTTACAGCTAGTGAAAATGCAATTGCTGCTGAGATTGGGTCATTTGCTGTTGCTATGGCAGTATTTATAAGCACTGCATCAGCTCCCATCTCCATCGCCATTGATGCATGGGATGGTAGGCCTATGCCTGCGTCAATAATGACTGGAAGATTGCTATTTTGGATGATCATTTCAAGTAGATTTTTGGTTTGCAAGCCTGCATTTGAACCGATAGGTGAGCCTAATGGCATCACTGCGCTCGCTCCTACATCTTCAAGTTTTTTACATGTAACAATATCCGGTGAGATATAAGGCAAAACTATAAAGCCGTCTTTCGCCAAAATCTTAGTAGCTTTTATTGTCTCTTCATTGTCTGGCATCAGATATAGAGCGTCATGTATGACTTCTATCTTTACAAAATTCCCGCACCCTGCATCTCTGGCTATATGGGCTATTCTGACTGCTTCTTGTGCATTTCTAGCTCCAGATGTATTTGGCAAAAGAGTTGTGGTTTTAGGTATAAAGTTTAGTATGTTGTCTTGAGGATTTTCCAGATTTACCCGCCTTAATGCTATGGTGATTATCTGCGAACCACTCTGCTTTAGCATCGGTTTTATCTCATTTTTGTCTCTAAATTTGCCAGTTCCTGTGAGCAGTCTGCTGCTAAATTCTCTATCGCCAATTTTTAAGATATCCATCTATCCACCTCCCATGAAAGTAATGATCTCTACACAATCACCATTTTTGAGTATGAAATCTTTGCGTTTATCTTTTTTGATTATCTCAAGATTTACCTCTGTTACGATTGTATCTGGGTTAAGAGTTGGAAGTAAATCTTTTAGAGTGGAGTTTTTCTCTATCTTTTTGTTTTTGCCATTTAATTTTATTTCCAATTTAGACACCTTGCCAAATCAGAAAAATTGCGCTTTGCATGTAATTTTCCTTTTCCTACGCCCGCATTATCGGGATCAGGTTTTTGAGGGTATCTTCTCAGCCAAAACAACGATTTGTTTAAGCACCCCTAAGAGATTCTGTTATCGACATCATACTATAAAGTAGTTTATAGCAATCTGATGATGTTTTTAATATCGCCTATATTTTTTACTGTTGACATATCGATTTTGTCTATTTCGACATTTACTATTTTATTTGCAAATAGATTATCTTTTAATATATCTTCTTCTTTTATGTTGATTTCATCTTTCACCATTATGATAAAATCATCTCCTTTAACTCTAAAAATCTTATCGGATCTCAGCAACTTTTTTAAAAGTGTAGCAAAATCTTTCAGAAATTGATCCCCTTTGTCCCAGCCAAAAAGAGCATTGTATGCTGTAAAATTATGCAAAGTTATGGCATATAGATAGGTATAGTTGACATTTAAGTTTTCTAAAAATGTATATTGTAAAAATGATTTATTAAAAGTGTCTGTTGTGTTGTCTTTGAAAAAGTAAGCAAATCTAGCTTCTTCAAGCTGATTTAGAGGCATTTGATGTGTGCTGTCATTTAGAGGTAATTCTTGCAGGGTTTTTATTGCAATACTGATTAATTCATCTGAAAAGGATATATTTCTCAAAGAATCAAGCTCTTCTAGGGCTGCATCTTTGCTTTTTGCCTGTTTGTATATCCTGTTGGTGGTCATCGCATCGTATGTGTCTGCGATAGACAATATCTGCGACAGGAGAGGAATTTCATCTCCCTTTAAACCATTTGGGTATCCACTGCCATCATATCTTTCATGATGAGAGAGTATGATTTGGATTTCATCTTGGACAAAAGATATATCATGAAGCATATCATATGCAGTAATTGGATGTTTTTTTACTATTTCATACTCTGTAGCTGTAAGTTTTCCAGGTTTTAAGAGTATGGCATCAGGGATTTTTATCTTGCCAATATCGTGAATTATCGCAGCTTTCTCAAGGATTTTTATATCTTTACTGCTGATTTTCATGGCTTGTGCTATTTTCAGAGAGTAAAATTGGACACGACTATCATGTCCTGCAGTGTAGGGGTCTCTCGCCTCTATAGCCTTATTTAGTGAAGTTATGAACTGTGCATAACTCTGCTCTTTTTCGAATTTATGATTTTGAAGTGTAAGCCACAAGCCAATGTCTCCACTTAACTCTTTGATTAACTCTACTTCTTTGTTTTTGAAACTGTTTGAATGAGTGTTAAATACAGTGATGGCATAAAGCAGCTTTTCATCGACAAAAATAGGGACACTAAGAGAGTAGCTAAACCCACAATCTTGTTTGCTAGAACACAATCTTTTTTCATCTATTTTATAAATATGGGTAACTTTGTTTTGAAGTGCGGGAGCCAATATACTATTTTCATCAACTTTGGTTGCATCGAACATGGTTATAATCTTCTCTTGGCTAGCATGTTTGCTATTTGCAACTACTTTTACTCTATCGTTTTGCTCTACTTTACTTATAAGAGAAAATTCATATAGGTTATTTTGTACAATTTTTTCGCATATGTCGTTAAGTATCTTTTTTTGAGAATAATTTTCCAAGAGTAGTTGGTTTACATCCTTAACTGTTTTTATTATACTCGAAAGATAGAGTTCGTTTGCAAGGTTTTTTCTGATCTCATTTTTGGCATATATAAGTCTTTTTGTTGCTTTTCTAACTCTTTTGTTTAAAATTTTATTTGTTATGATTAAGAAAATCGCAAGAATCACTAAAATTAAAAAGATTATGATCACCCACTTTAGATATGGTCTGTCAAGTTTAACGCTTAGGTATTGATTGAGTATCTTATAGTATGGTGATTTTTTATCTAATTTGTAATTTTTTAAATCTCTGTCAAGAATATTTTTTAGTGAAACATTTTGTTTGTTTAGAGCAAAAGTTATATTTGCCGGTTTAAAGATGATGTCACTCTGTTTTATATCAGGAAATTTTTTATAACTACTGTAGTACAATAATCTTCCACCAACTCCAGCATATATCTTGCCTTGGTCTAAAGCTTCAAATATTTGCTCATAGTTGTCAAAAAGTGATATTTTAATCTTTATATTTAACTCTTTTAGCATTTTTAAGAAAAAATCAGTATATATATCATTTTTTAATAAACCGACTTTTTTACCTTTTAGGTCATATCTCACTTTTGCTAGAGTGCCTTTTTTGATATATACGACACCCCAATTAGTCAAAATATTGTTGTCTAAAAAAAGAAATTTTTTGGCTCTTTTGCTAGAGTACGCGATAGGTCCAAGTAGATCAATTTTTCTATCTTTTAAAAGTTGTAAGCAGGTTTTAAATTTACAATGTTTAAAATCTAGTTTAAACCTCTCTTTTTGAGCAATTTGGTTTAAAATATCAACAAATAAACCACTCTCTTTGTTAGAGTTTGCATCAGTATATGATAAAGGAGGGTTTTCATATATACCTACATGTAATGTTTTTGAGGCAAAAGAAAAAGATAAAAATAAAAAGTATACAAATATAATTTTTTTCATAAATTTTCCTTTCACAAGAGCACAATATTCTACATCTTATATACTTAAAGTATGCAAAGGTTTTTAGATTAAGGTAAAAATATCCCCCTTAACATAAAGTAAAACATTGCTGCTAGAACTCCGGCAACAGGAACTGTGATAAGCCAGGCGGCTACTATCATTTTTAGTGCAGATCTTTTTACTAATTCATGTTTTTTTACTACTTTTACAGCTTTCTTTTCTATCTTGCTCATGTGTACTTTTCCAGCATCTATCTTATTTATGATCTTTTTTTCTTCATTTATCTTGTTCATTAGATTTTTTATGAGGATTGGATCTACTTTTTTAAGCTTTCCTAGAGATTCTAACTCATTTTTGTACTCTTCTAGCTTTTCCAATTGCTCTTCAAGATGAGTTTTTTTGATCTCCTCTTTTATCTCTTCTACTTCATTTCGGTTTAGATACTCTCTTAAAAACCCGACTCCAAAGATGCCCCCAAGTGCTATATGAGTTGAGCTTACAGGAAGTCCTAATTGACTTGCAATTATGACTGTGATGGACGCTGCCATCGCTACACAAAATGCTCTTATTTGGTCTAGTTCTGTTATCTCACTTCCTACTTTTTTGATTAATTTTGGTCCATATAGTGCAAGTCCAAGTGATATCCCGATAGCTCCTACAACCATCACCCAAAGGGGGATATGTGCTTTTGGAGAAAATGCACTGTGCATGATTGCGTCATTTATGGCTGCCAATGGTCCGACGGCATTCGCCACATCGTTTGCTCCATGGGCAAAACTTAAAAGTGCGGCTGAAAATATAAGAGGGATGTTAAAGAGTCTGTTTATGGCTTCTCTAGTGTTGGGGAGTCTATCTGCAGCTCTCATTATTGACGGTTTTGTTAGATAATATAGGACTATGGATATTACTAAGCCGATTATCGAAGCAGTTAAAAAATTTAGCTTTATCAGATGTTTGAAGCCCTTTAAGAGTATGTAAGTCGAAAACGCCCATGTCATAGCAGCTATGAGTATGGGTACGACTGTTTTTGCAGCCAATTTTTTATCCTCTTGGAAAATTATGCTTTTTTTGATAAATATCAAAAATCCTGCAGCGATCAATCCACCCATAAGTGGTGAAATAACCCAGCTGGCTACGATGGCCCCCATCTTTGACCAGTTTACTATACTCCAGCCTGCTGCTGCTATTCCAGCTCCCGTTACTCCTCCTACTATGGAGTGAGTTGTAGATACTGGAGCTCCAAATGCTGTGGCTAGATTGAGCCACAGAGCGCCTGCTAGAAGTGCTGCCATCATGATCCATATAAACACAGATGTATTTTGTATCAAAGAGGGGTCGATTATCCCTTTTTTGATAGTTCCTACTACATCTCCACCTGCTATAAGAGCGCCGGCTGATTCAAAAATCGCAGCAATGATGATAGCCCAAAATATACTCACAGCATTTGCCCCAACTGCTGGTCCTACATTGTTTGCGACATCATTTGCTCCTATGTTCATCGCCATATATGCACCAAAAATCGCAGATATGATCAACAAAAGATAGTTTGGTGTACCTTGGGAAAATGAATAAACGAAGTATGAAACCAGCATCATAAATACAATGCCGATCAAGATACCATAAGCACCACTACTTTTTTGATGCTTTTGGTTTACTATAGAGTAGGCGGATTTCAGATTCACGAGCTACCCTTTAATTCTTGTTTGAGTTTTAATAAAACTTGATTTTGCTGATTTGCTATATAAGCTCTCAGAGCTGTTTTTTCAGTAGCTGTGGGAGAAATTGTAACGATTATATTATTGTCAACTATACCAAATATAAAAGCTCTTATTTTTATTGGGGATGAGATATTTTTGCTGTTTTTAAGTTGAAATTTAATCAACAGTTCCTTGTGAAATATATCTTTATTTAAAATTTCAGTTATTTGATTTGCTGAGCTACTTATAGATATGGAGCTTTCTGACATGCTTGCAATTTGACCTTCTGCAATTTTTCTGTTGCCTATTGTAAGAATAGAGTAGATTTTATGTGTGGGTATTATTCTTATGTCTGATCTAGCTACTGGTGAATCACTGAGAATTGTTAAATTTCCTAAAATGACTAATTGCTTTGAGGGGTCTATTTTTATAATATCTGCCTTAATGATATCTGGGATTAAGTCATGTTGTAAAAATGTAAATCTCTCTTTTTTGTAAAATGAAAGTTTATCGGTTTTGATGCTCACTTGCATAATGCCTTCGCTGAAGCCTTCAATCTTGGCATTTTCACTGATAGGAAGACCGCTGTATATATTATTTAAGCTGATTTTATTTGATTTGCGAAAGATACTTTTAAATGCCTTAAGTGGATCCATGTTGTCATAATAATCAAAATCAACTGTACCATAAAATATCTTTTTAGAACTAGATAGCTTAGACATTACAAAATATTTATCTACTCTATCCATAAGGGTTTTGTATGTGTCGTTATTATCATTTGTGGTGATTCCTATGTCTTTTATCTCAAAATCAAATCGATTTCCTATATGATAATTTAGTCTGTTTATAAGAGCTTTTGCCTGATATATCCTTGTATCTTTTAGAAAAAGGGCAAATGCGTCATTTTCAAGGTATAAAATTGGACTAAAATCCGTTTGGATGTGTATAAAAGCGATGAGGTCTTTGAATGTAAATGCATCCTCTTCGTCCATTTTATAGCTAAATTTTACTAAAGAAAAAAAAGTTCTATTCTCTTTGGCAAAACTTAAATTAGCCTCTATGATACCTCTGTTTAAGTAGTCATTTATTTTTATAGCTCTATTCATTTTGTAGCCTATATTTTTTTGTTATAATACTATAATAATAATTAAAAGGCAAAGTATGAATGAGAAGTTTCAACAGGATTTAGAGAGATTTTATGAGTTGGTTAGTCAAAATCATAGAGATTTGGGTGAGTTATATAATCTTATAGAAGATAGGAACTATGACATTGATCTGCTTATATATTTGGATGATTTTTTAGATGAGTGCGAGTTGGAGCACAGTAGTGAAAATTATCTAGCTCTTCTTAGTCGATTGATAAACCTAAGAGATGAGCAATTTGTGCAGACTCTGATCAAAAATAATACTCCAAAAGAGATAGAAGCAAAAAGAGCATTGGCATATCTTTGGACAAAGAAGTTTTATATAAAAAGGCATGAAGAGCTTTTAAGAAAGATAGATGATGAAGAGTTATTAAACTCTTTTTATAGAGAGCTATTGAGTGGTGTTCATGCTGTAGGATTAGTTTTGAGTGACTGGCAATACGATTGGAATGAGCATATTATCAACTATATAAATCCTGGCTTAAAAGAGAAATATGGTGAAAATGTCATAAAATTTTTGGAAGAAAATTCACTTTTTGACAGAGATGAAAATGGAAACTTGACAGACAGATCATACTCTGTTTTGACTGAAGACTCGGGGAAATACAGAGTTTTGAGTTATGCGCAATTTTTTAAAAAATATACAGATAAAATCGGAAGAGAAATCCAAAAATTAGTTGAAAAATTAGAGCCATTAGAAGATAATGATACAAATCAAAAAGATAGCTATATAGCCTATCTTAACTCATTAAAAGATGCTTTTTGTGAAGAGAAGAGAGAGAAATTGCTCGCAAGATGGCAAGAGTTGGATAGAAGATGGATGGATGTAACTTCGCCACTGCAGATAGGACATCCGTTAGAGTATTATGAGGATCACTATAGAAAAGCGGTTGCGTTAGAGTGGGATGTGAGGTTAAGCAATCCCAAAAATCTTGGAGCAAATGGAACACTTGAAGCCATAAGCTACATGTACGAAACTCTTTTTGATAAATTTGGACAAGATTTTATGAGAGTAAAAGATGGTACTATGGATAATCTAAAAAGAGTCCAACTCTATATCGGTCGCCCGGCACTCTACTATGCAAGTGAATTTAATGGTCTTTTTTCTGCTCAAGTTGTTCCAAATGATGAACAAGTAACTAAGGAGAGAGGCAAGAAGGTGTTTGCGTTTGCTGAGAATATACTTGACTCTCAAAGGGCAAAACCTGCTTTGAAGATAGATAGAGTTGTTCTTGGAGCGGATTTTATAGATAAACAAAGAGAGTTGATTTTTAAAAAAGAGGAGATTTGGCACAAGGTTTATGAAGTGAGTACGATTGGTCACGAATTTGGGCATATACTTTGGCTGGATGAAGATAGTGAAAGTTTGATGAATGCAAGTGGAGTTTTTAAAAACATAGAGGAGTTTAAGGCGACAAGCGGAGGTTTGACAGCATTTTTTATGAGTGAAGATAAGCAGATAAAAGAGTATGTTTTTTTAGATATCATAAAGAGATCTATCGGTTTGATTGCTTGGAGAAAGACCGCAGAGGTAGAGCCATACTATTGTGAAGGTTTGATACATTTGAAAGCTCTATTTGATAGTGGTGTGATGGAGTTTGATGGAAAATTGACTCTACATGTAGAGGATAAAACTTATGAGGTGCTAAAAAATTGGTATCTTAAGACTTATGAAGAGCTCGCGCTTCACTACTTACACAAAAGAGATGCAAGTGAATTTTTAGAGAGATTCACATACAAAAAAGATGGGGATTATATGCCGATAGATAAAAAAGTAGAAGATTTTGTGGAGTATTATTGGAAATTGCATCAAGATATCGGGAGAGAGTTGGATAAACACCTAAGTGCTTAAACACTATTAGTTCACAATTATTGGTTATAGTGCGTAATATAAGTTAAAAAAGGAGTTGTTATGAAAGTTGTTATATTTGCTTTGGGGTTTTTGTTTTTGCTAAGTGGTTGTGCACCAGTTTATGTTGTTAAAAACCAATACACTCCGCCAGCCGATAAAAATTCGCAGGTCTGTTTGCAACAGTGCGTACAGCAAAAACAAACTTGCAAGCAAAGATGCGCAGAGGATTATAGTGACTGTTTGAGTTACGCTTATGACAGTGCAAAAAAGATACAGGCAAAATCAGACATAACTTATAAAAAAAGGTACGATAGATATCTTGAGAAGCTAAATGAGTACAATTTAAATATATTTGATTGGCAAAATAGATATGATCAAAGATATAGCGATTGGAAATACTTTAGCGACAAATGTACAAGCAATGCAGATAGGTATGCGTGTGATAGAGAGGATGAGTTAAGGCATGCGATTAAAAAGCTCAGAAGAACAAGACCACGAGAGCCACGAGAACCCAAATATATAACTTTTGATGAAATAGTTAAAACTCAACAACAAAAGTGTTCTAAAAAATGTGCCTGCGATGATCTGTTTGATAGTTGTTTTGTGAGCTGTGGTGGTGCGATTACACCTCAGAGGATTTGCGTGGAAAATTGTGATTAAATAAATCTTAAGTTTGGATTTTTATATATGAACAAAACGATATGTAAGATTAAAAAGAGTATTATTTTAAGTATAAAATCCCCTTATAAGAAAATTTTGTGAAAAAACATGTAACTGAACAAACTGTTATCTTTTTTAGTGTTGCCAAATGGCTCTTTTTATCCTCATTTATGGGTGTTATCATTGGTGCTTTGATGGCTCTGTTCTTGTGGATGTTGGAGTATAGTGTCAACCACAGAGCAGTTTTGGGCATACCTTACTATTTCATACTTCCACTTGCTCTTCCTTTGACTATATTTGTTATCAGAACATTTGCTCCAAATGCGCAGGGGCATGGAACAGAGAAAGTTATAGAAGCTGTTCATAAAAACAATGGTAAGATTGCAGTCGCTGTTATGCCTATAAAACTACTTGCTACCATATTTACCATTTTTGCTGGTGGTTCAGTCGGTAAAGAGGGCCCGGGAGCTCAGATAGGTGCGGGAGCATCTTCAGTGATAGCCTCTTTGCTTAACTTTAGTGCCGTAGATAGAAAGAAGTTGGTTATATGTGGTATCAGTGCAGGTTTTGCCTCTGTTTTTGGCACACCGATTGCGGGTGCTATATTTGGCATAGAGGTTTTAACTATAGGAATCATACTTTATGATGTTCTTTTGCCATCATTTGTGGCTGGCTTTGCAGCATTTACAACTGCCCAATTTCTAGGAGTTGACTACACATACTTTGATATACACTTTTACAAATCTGTAAATTTGGATTTAGTTTTGATTGGCGAAGTAGTAATCGCCGGTATATTTTTTGGATTTGTAGCGGACTTTTTTATCACGGTTTTAAATGATGTAGAACATGTCGTAGTGAAGATTAAATATAACCGCTATATAAAAGCTTTTGTCGCTGGATTAGTGATGGTGATAGCAACTTTGATAGTTGGAGATAGATATCTTGGACTTGGATTAAATGTCATAGAAAATGCCCTTGACCCAGAGGGCTTTTTATCTACAAATATACACTGGTACGATTTTATACTTAAAACTATTTTTACATCTATTTCACTCGGAAGTGGCGGAAGTGGCGGAATTGTTACTCCTATATTTTATGTAGGAGCTACAAGCGGTGTTCTTTTTGGGCATTTGCTTCACTCTCAAGTTGCTCTTTTTGCTGCATTGGGTTTTGTGAGTGTATTGGCTGGTACTACAAACGCACCTATAGCTTCTATCATCATGGCAGTTGAGCTCTTTGGTATAGAGATTGCTCATTACGCTGCTATTTCAGCAGTCATTGCTTTCTTGGTTTCGGGACACAGGAGTGTATTTCCATCACAGAAGATCGCTATGAGTAAAGCCGGAAATATAGAGATAGAGGGCGATGAGGATATAGAACATACAAACATAAGTATAAAAACAGATGACTTAGAAAAATACAAACACTTAGGGTCTCAACTGAAGTATAAACGACTTAAATGGCAAGCGAAGAGATTTGATCATAGAAAAAAGCCAAGATCCTAAGTTTCTAAGAAAAATTTATAAGCGATATAGAACATGATAATTGCTGTAAATAGATCCAACAACCTCCAAGTCAATGTTTTTCTAAATAGCGGTATAAGAACTCTACTCCCATAAGCTAACGAAAAAAACCAGATAAATGATGCACTCATGGCTCCAAATAAAAATAAGTTTTGCCCCAATCCCTGAAAGTGGCTACCAATCGAGCCCACTAGCATAAGAGTATCTAGATATACATGTGGATTTAAAAGTGATATTGCCAAAGTCGCTACTATGGTTTGGGTTAAGCTGCTTTTTTCTTTCTTGATTGAAATTTGCATTTTTTGATAAGTAAATACATTTTTTAAAGCCAATAATCCATATAGAGTTAAAAAAATGATCCCAAACCAAGTGATATATATAAAAAAAGAGGGGTATATCTCTAAAATTTTTCCAACACCCTTGACACCGAGTATCATAAGAGATGCATCAAGTAAAAAGCATATAGAAGCGATAAGTAGCGTATGCTCTTTTAAAAGACCTTTTTTGAGTACATAAATATTTTGGGCTCCAATTGCGACTATTAGTCCAAAACTGATAAGAAAGCCTTGTAAAAATATACTAATTACTGCAACCTTTAGTAAAATCAGTGATAAATTTTGTAGAGTTAAAAAAGGTGGTGGCTTGAGACAGAATTGAACTGCCGACACGGTGATTTTCAGTCACCTGCTCTACCGACTGAGCTATCAAGCCACTCATTTTGAGATTGAAATTATATCTGAATAACTTTAAGTCTTGCTTATGGTGTATATAAGGAATATTTTTGTACTATTTGATTATATAACAAAAGGGTTTTGAGGGAAATGCTTAAAAATATTTTTATATACATTATGATGCTTCTTCTTTTTACTGATGTTGCTTATGCGCAAAATTTAGAGGTTTTGTTAAATGAGTTGGCTCAGAAAGATGATCTCTCTGTGCATACTAAAAAAGAGAGCGGAGGATATCTTACTATATTTACCCGTCAAGATCTTGATAGGATGAAGATACACTCATTTAAAGAGTTGATTGAAAAGATTCCTTTTCAAAGATACAATGAAGATGCCAGAGGACTTAGCGCACCATACTATCAGCCATACCAACTAAATGATCCATCAAGAATTCGTATATTTATAAATGATAGAGAACTTATCTCTCCTCTGTTTGGTGGTGGTCTTCAGTTGGCAGGGCAGATGGATATGGCATATATAGATCATGTAGAAGTATATATGGGGATTCCATCTTATGATATCTCTATAGAGCCTTCGGTAGTGGTTATAAAAGCGTATACAAAAACAGGAAGCAGGGAAAATACTTCCATGGTTGGACTATCCGGTGGAAGCTATGGTGCTAATAATGCTTATGCGTACAGATCAGAAGACTTGAAAGATTTTTCATATTTTGTATATGCAGATCATCTAAATCTCAAAAGAAAAGAGTTTTACAATTTAGGTAGTAAAATCTCCAGGGATAAAGATATAGGAGATTTATACGCCCAAGTTACATTTCCAAAATCAAGATTGGAATTTCAAGCTATAAAGACAAAGATGGATAACTTCATAGGAAGCAGTTGGAATATCACACCAAAAAATTCAAATACAAATTTTGAGTATCTAAACTTTGGCTACAATTATCACTCTTTGGATAAGAGTTTAAAAGCTTTTGTTAATTATTCTTACCTAAAAGATAGACACCAAGATAGTTCATCTTCTGCTCCTATCGGATTGTCTAAAATTCCTGCATTCCCTTTTTACATACCATTTTACTCAAGTAGTGTTGATATCTCAGAGCATTTGCTAGATACACAGCTGACAAAAAAGTATGAGTTCTATAATGCGTCATTTCTATTAGGAGTTAAAAATAGATATAAAAAGTTTATAATTAACAGGTACACGAGAGATGGGGTTGATTTTCCTATTGGGACAAATTATAGCTCCGAAGATATAGCTTCTATTTTTGGTGAATATGATTACTTGATCAATAGTAAAAATAGATTTATACTCTCGGCAAATATGGAGAGATATATAGAAAATTCTAGGATCAAAGGAGAGAATGTTCCAAGCTTTCGTCTAGGGTATATATATCACAGTGATAACTTTACGCAAAAATCTTTTATATTTTATGGCAAGTTTAGACCAACAACTGAGGAATTGTTTCAAAATGATATCCTTTCTCAAGGGCACAATCAGATAAAATCAGAAGGCGCAGTTGCGATATCAACGCAAAGTAGTTGGCAATATAAAAATAGTTTAAATACTTTGTTAATTGCTAGAACTTATTTGAATGATTTTATATATTTTGATGGCACAGGTTTTCGTAATAACTCAGATCAGTATGTATTTGATACAGCATCTTTTAAGACTGTATATAGCTTTTCTGCTTTGGACAAGATCGAGTTCAACGCTTGGGTCTCATCTGATGATTATGGCAAGAGTTCGTCTAATAGACATGAACAAAAGTATGGTGGGTATTTGGCTCTATTTAAAAATTTCAGCAAGATAGATACATACAACTCTATATCTTACATGTATGGATATGATGGTAAAAAACATGGCTGGAACTATAATGCTACCATCACATATCCATACAGTAAAAAGTTGACATTTTATCTCAAAGGAGAGAATCTTTTAAACAAAGCAATGGGTACGGATTATTATCGTATCAATCAGATAACAGGTAGCAAAACAATACTAAATGATATTTCCCCTTTTGATAGAACTGTCTGGTTTGGGTTGGAGTATCAATTTTGAAAGTATTTGTTCTGATTCTGTTGGCTATATCAGCTATATTTGCTTCAAATGTTGAAAAACTTGAAGCCCAACTGCTTTCAACGATAGCTCATGGGTTGGTACATAAAAGAGAGATAAATGTTTGTGTGGATGATCCTAGCCTAAAAGGTGTAGGCAAATACTTTAAAAATATCAACATAGTCTCCTGCGGTAAGGCAGACTTGGTTTTTACCTCGCACGATAAAGATATCATGCAAAAATGCAAAACGAACTTGGTGTTTTCTACATCCTATTACTTATATGAACATTCTCCTATGATCGTTGGAGCATTTTTCTGGCAAAAAGGCAGACCAAATATAGTTTTTAGGGAAAAACGGTTAAGCCATTTAGGTATAAGTTTGCCGAAAAATCTCAGGCAATATGCAGATTAAAAGCTATGAAGAGATTTAGTTTTTCTATAAATTCATCTTTTATAATTATATCAGTTATATTTATGGTTATGATTACTGCATTGTATGTGCAACTTGGTAGAGTAATCGACCAAACAAATAAAGAGGTCAATAATATCGAGATAAAAAGAGCATATAATCTAACAAATAAAATAATTTTGCATATAAAAAGTGAGTTAAATGGAGATATAAGCAGTATTTTAAGTAGCCCTAAATCTAGAGAAAAGTTAAATAGTTTTCTCTCGTTAAATGTAACTGATGAGTTCAAGTATATATATGTTATATCTAGAGACAAGAAGGGAGTTTATCGCTACCTTTTGGACGGCTCTTATGGTGCAGATAGGGGAGAGTATAGACAAAAGTTTTTTCCACTTCTAAAAGAGTTGTGGCAAAGTAGTTTTAACTCCAGACTCCCAGTATTTGGTTTTCAAAAAAAAGCAGATGGTTTATGGTTGACATATCTGCACTCCATTCGTATTGGTGGCAGGGTTGTTGCGGTTTTAGCTCTCGATATCTCAACAAGCGAGTATCAAACACTAAAAAGATTGTTGGTGCCTCTTAGAGAATTTTTAAAGATATTTTTATTTGTTTTATTGGTTAGTATAATAGTGATTCTAATGCAAATTTATATGTTTTACAAAGAGAGAAAGAAGAGTATAATCGATCCGTTAACAAGACTTTACAATAGAAACTATCTAAAAGAGATTTGGAATAGGATAAATCTTAAAAAAACAGCTATTTTAATGCTCGATATCGATCATTTCAAGTCTGTAAATGACAAGTATGGTCATGATGTAGGGGATGTGGTTCTTAGCTCAGTCGCAAAAAGATTGATGAGGGACACTAGGCTTGAAGATAGGATTATAAGATATGGTGGTGAAGAGTTTTTGATACTTGTAAAATGGCCAAAAAGTGATGATGAGGTGCTTCAAATAGCCAATAGGATCTGCAAAAATATGGCGAAAGAGAAGATAAGAATCAATGAAGATATGAATCTGCATATAACGATTTCTATAGGGGTAAATTTGAATCCCCAAAGGGATGGCTCTTTGAAAAATGCTATCAAAAAAGCAGACAAGATGCTCTATATCGCAAAGAATAGGGGAAGAAATAGAGTGGAGGCGACATAGCTTATCTTATCTTTTTGGCTATCTCTCTAAACTCATCTTTAAGTTCGATAAAAACACCAACCAAAATCGGATCAAAATGTTTCCCACTTCCTTGGATTATGACATCTTCTGCTTCGCTATAATCAAAAGCCAATTTGTAACACCTTCTACTTATAAGTGCATCATATACATCAACTAATGCCATCATTCTAGCTTCCAAGGGTATATTGTCTTTTTCAAGCTTGCACGGATATCCGCTACCATCCCACTTTTCATGATGGTAGTACGCTATGTTGTATGCTAACTTCAAGAAGTTGTTGTTTTTGTTATTTTTCATGGCATTTTGTATGATATTTTTACCGATTTCAGGATGTTGTTGCATTATCACATACTCATCTTTTGTTAGTTTTCCAGGTTTTTTGAGTACATAATCAGGAATACCAACTTTTCCTATATCGTGAAGTGCAGTTGCGCTATATATCAACTCTATTTTATCTTTTGTTAAGTGTTTTTTATACAGATCATGTTCGATGAGATAAAGCATTAGGCGTTTCATGTACTCTTTTGTTCTGAGTATATGAGCGCCAGTTTCCGCATCTCTGGTTTCAACGATTAGAGACATACTGTCTATAGTTTCTGAGTGTGCAGTGGCAAGTTCATGCAGAAATATTTGTCGTTCTTTATAGTAAAAAATGATAAAAATTATATTTATGATAAAGAAAAAAGCAATATATGGTGCTAAAAAATATCCGATAGATATGTAGATATGTTGGTTTAAAAAGTATAAATTAACAAGAAATGAAATGGTACTTGCAGCTAAAAATAGACCTAAAACTTTTAAATATAACCTTTTGTACAGCAAGAAGAGTAATGAGAGTGAAAAGAGAAATGATAACAAAATATTTAAATATTTTAAAAATTGTGGTTGAAATATGCTTAGATTGTCCATTATATTATCTATCAAAGTTGCATGCGCAAAAACTCCGGGGATGATTTTACTTTTTGGTATGAGGTACCTATCGTGAAGTCCTATGGCGGATGTTCCAATTAGTATGAATTTACCAGCAAGCTTTGATTTGTCAAAGTTGCCAGAGAGTATATCCACTGCAGATATGCTCTGATACCATTTTTCATTGTAGAAGTTAAGCAATACATTTGAATTTTGATCCATTTTGAATGTGTGATTTAAGATGGAGATTTTGTTTCCGGATACATGTAGTCTATCGATATTCATGAGATTTGCAAGAGCAAATGCTGGTATAAAATAACTCTTATATTTTATAAACATAGATACTCTTCTTAGTATGCCATCATCGTCTTCTCTGGCATTTATAAAGCCTATATTTGAAGCACTTCTTTGGAGAATGTCGAGGTTGCATAGCATCTGTTTTGAGTTTCTGTTTGAGCTTATATTTCCAAAATCCTCCCTATTGTTTTTTGGTATATAACACTCGGAGTGCTTTTCATCTGTCATGTAAACTGGTAGAGTTACACGATTTTGTTCAGAGATTTTTGCAAATATTTTATCATTATCAAATAATTCATTTGATACACCAGATATATTGATTTTAGAGGAGAGATAAGTGCTAAAAAAACTTCTTATCTCCTTTAGAGATGTTTTATCACTTTCTGGAAAAATGATATCCATGCCGATGTTTGCCGGGTGAGCCGAGGCGATATTTTCCAAAAGTTTGGATAGTATCAGCCTAGACCACGGCCATTGCCCAAGATACTTAAGACTCTTTTCGTCTATGTCGACAACAACAACGCTAGAGTGTGATCTTTTTGGAGATTTATGTACTATTTTGGAGCTTAAATCATAGAGTTTATAATCAAAATACTCTAAATACCCACTCTTATAAAATGAAAGATACAATACAATCGTGAAAAGTATGATATAGATTGTTTTTGCGTATCTCATCTTTGATTTTGTCTATTTTATAAATATTTCAACGGTACGATTTCTAGGTTCCGATACTCCATCGGGGGTTGGGACCAAAAGATCGTTTTCTCCATAACCTTGTACCTTTAAGTTTAATATATCAGGCTCTCTTGAGAGAAGCCAGGATTTTATATATTTTGCTCTTTTTAAAGATAGTTTTTGGTTGCTCTCTTGTGAACCTTTTGTGTCAGTGTGTCCTATTATACTTATATCACAAGGTGATCTTTGCTGTATAAGATTATAGATATGAGGCAGTTTATTGCTTGATTCAAGGGTTAATTCACTTGTGCCCTTTTTAAAGTACAAATATACATGTTCAGGCTCAGGCGGGAGTGCTTTTATAGCACTCTTAAATATCGTGTTAATTTGCTTTTTTGACATCTTTTTTGCGCTGCTTGGTTTTTTCTCTTTGGATGTGATGTTTACAAAATAGTTTGCTTTATCAACTACAACTGAGCCAGCTTTTGTTTGGACTACTATCGCATTATGATTTTTGTGATTATCAACTAAAACAACTGTTGTCTGTGGAGTAGCATTGTTCATCAACGAAGCCACAAGCATACCAATCCAACTTAATATAACTACTGCTTCCATATCTATTTTACCTCCACATAAAATTTTGTGCCACGAATACCTATACTGCCTCCAGGTACTCTAAAATGCACAGATTTTGGAGCCAATTTCCCAATTTTTCCAGATTCAAATGTGGCTAAACCTTTTTTCATATTTAGATCAAATGAAAACTTTTTGGCTGATGGTTTAAAAATGTATTTATCTACAGATAAAATACTATTTTCACCTAACGAAAGCAGTGTTCCATCTTCGAAAATAACACCAACGGAGCTATCTTTCTTTGTTATAAGAATATCTCCATTTTGAAGTTGGCTACCTACTTTTAACTCTACATTTTTTTGAGACCTTTTTGCCACAACGACACCAGTTAATTTTTTGACTATTGCTATATTTGAAGCAAAGGACAAAGCGATAGACATCAAGAATACCAAGGCAATACGAATCATAAGAAACCTTTTAAAATAATTTTCTTATATGATACTAAAATTTTTCTTAAGAAAGGGCAAGTTTCTTGAAAGTATCTCCTCTGATTACATAAGATTTAAATTGATCAAGGCTAGCAGCTGCGGGAGAGAGCAGCACTACTCTTTTGGTAGTATGGATTTTTTGTATCTCTTTCATGGCGATCTCTAAGTGGTGTGAGTTGTGAACAGTTTTGCCTATGCCGTTGCAAAAATTGACTATTTTTTCACTGTTTGATCCTATCGCAAAAATCTCTACTCGTAGAGATTTTAGAGCCTCAAATAGAGGAGTAAGATCTACGCCCTTGTCATCCCCGCCTAGTATGAGTATCAAATCTTCATCTTTGTACCGTTTTATGGCTTCAAGTGTGGCATCCAGATTCGTACCTTTAGAGTCATTTACCCAACGCCTCCCTTTTTTGTCTTTGAACTCTTCTAGTTTGTGAGCATCTGTTTTGAACTTATTAAAACTAGTATAGTCTATAGTTCCTAGTAGAATCTTTTCGCAACAAATTGCAAGAAGAGCATCTAATAAAAAGGGTGCTTTAAAATCTACTTTTTCAATCTCTATGTCAAATTTTTTGGCTAAATCAAACTCATCTTTGTATGTGATTAGTTTCGCATTTGTCTTCTCATTTTTATAGATTTCTGGGATGATGGCGATAGTTCCCTCGCACATTCTTTCTAAGACGGAGAGCTTCGCTTTTTCGTACTCTTTAAAGCCTCCATGCCAACTGAGGTGATCTGGTTTCACGGGAAGTAAAAGATAGATATCTGGTGTCGCTTTTTTGGTTCTAAAGAGCATGTACGAGCTGGACTCAAGTATCCACATACTAGCTTTTTTGTCAAGATTTGCAAGTGGATTGCCTATATTTCCTCCACACTGTGCTCCTCTTTTTTTGAATATAAAATCCAACATTTGTGTTGTAGTTGTTTTTCCGTTTGTTCCACTTATCCAGATAGAAAAAGGCATATCTTTTTGAAAAAAATCATACTCACTGATGATGTTTTGAGCCTTTTGTATCAGTGGATGACTTTGTGGAAAGCTAGGACTTGGTATCTCCATGGTTGAGTTTAGTGGGTCAAAAAATTTTGGAGGGAGTAGAGCATTTCCAAACTCATCAAAACTTTTCTCTTTGAAGTTATCGTCAAAGATTTGAACATTTCCAAATCTTTTAGCTATCGCTTTTGTGGTTTTGCCATATCCAAATAGTGTAATCATCTTAGTTTTAGTGCCGTTAGAGCTATGATATTTGATATGAGAGCCATTATCCAAAATCTTACTATGATTTTATTTTCAGCCCAACCTTTTATCTCAAAATGGTGGTGAATGGGTGCCATCAAAAAGACTCTTTTTTTTCTAGTCTTAAAACTTCCAACTTGCAAGATAACTGAGAGCGTTTCAAGTACAAATACAAATCCAACTAAAAAAAGTAAAAGTTCATTTTTGGAGATAATCGCCATATAGCCTATAAAAGCTCCCAGACTCAAGCTCCCGCTATCTCCCATAAAGACTTCTGCTGGGTAGCAGTTGTACCATAAAAATCCAACAAGTGAGCCTATCAAGGCAGCCGCTATGATGACAACTTCTCCGATACCGCTTATCTTTGGCAAAAGTAAGTATCCGCTCAGTATCGCGTGACCACTGATATAAACAAAAACCCCAAGGCTGAGCATAGAGAGTATGGATGGCACTGTTGCTAAGCCGTCAAGCCCATCTGTTAAGTTTACCGAATTGCTCGAAGAGACCATAACTAATGCCCAAAAAACTACGGCAAACCAGCTCAAATCAACAACAGGGTGCTTATAAAATGGTATATAAAGCTCTGAGTTTAGTAGAGTGCTGGTATATAAAAAGTATGACACAAGCAGAGCAGAGGCGAGTTGCAGAGTGAATTTTGCCCTTGCACTCAAACCCGCACTGTTATCTTTTCCAGTGATTTTAGATATATCATCTTTTATGCCGATCAATCCAAACAGAGCTATCACCCCAAAACCGATAAGAGCGAAACTGTTTGTAAGGTTTACACACAATAGCACAGCAATCAAAGCAGAAAAAACGATAACAAGACCGCCCATGGTAGGTGTTTTGCCCTTTGATTGATGAGACTGGGGAGCTAGAGAGTAGATAGGCTGATTTGCATTTTTACTCTTTGCCCACTTGATAAACTTTGGCATAAGATAGAGGCTAAATAAGAAAGATACAAAAAAAGCGATACCAGAGCGTACTGTGATATACTGAAATATATTGATATGAGAAACATGATAAAGCCAATAGAGCATAAAAAATCCGTTTTGAATCAAATAAACTTTCTCAAAACCATTTCGTGAGGCTCAGACCGCAGGGAGGATTTGCCCTCTAAGAAATGGTTTTGAGAAAGTTTATTTGATTACTTATATTTTATTGAAAGTATAATTTTAGTAAAATATTACTTATAATCCTATTTAAAAGGTCAAATTGATGAAATACAATAAAACTATACTGATCATAACAGATGGTATAGGCTACAACCCAAGTCCAAAAGCAAATGCTTTTGCAAATGCTACAAAACCAACATATGATAAACTTTTCAAAGAGACGCCTAACTCTTTGATCAAAACTTCAGGTCTTGCAGTTGGATTGCCTGAGGGGCAGATGGGAAATAGTGAAGTAGGGCATATGTGCATAGGTGCGGGACGGGTGATGTACCAAAATCTAGTAAAAATTTCACTCTCCATAAAAGATGACACACTAAAAAACAATCATGCTCTAAAAGATATACTTAAAGTCAAAGGCGATATACATGTAGTCGGACTTGTGAGTGACGGCGGTGTCCACTCCCATATAGAGCATATCGTAGCACTTGCAAAGATAGCCAAGAGTGCAGGAAAAAAAGTGTGGTTACATGTCATCACAGATGGGAGAGATGTCAGCCCGACTTCCGGCATAGGTTTTATAAAAGATATTCTCAAGATTTGTGATGACGACATCAAGATAGCTACGATTAGTGGTAGATTTTATGCGATGGATAGAGACAACAGATGGGAGAGAGTTTATGAGGCATACGAAGAGATTGTCGATGCAAAAAGAAAAACAGATTTAAGTCCGATCGAGTATATGCAAAAATCTTACGACAAGGGTATAACGGATGAATTTATAGAGCCTGTTAGCATCTCCAACTATAGCGGCATGAGCGAGGATGATGGCGTGATTTTTGCAAATTTTAGAAATGATCGAATGAGAGAGCTCTCAAAAGCGATAGGATTTAAAAAGTTTGACGAATTTTCAAGAAATTTAGAGGGTGTAAAATCAATAACGATGACACAGTATGACAGTTCTTATCCATTTGAAGTTATGTTTTCTTCAACCCCTCCTAAAAACACTCTTGCAGATGTGATTTCACAATACGGTTTATCGCAGCTCCATACAGCAGAGACTGAGAAGTATGCACATGTAACATTTTTTTTAAATGGCGGAACAGAGGAGCCAGATGCAGGAGAGAGTAGGGTTTTGATTCCTAGTCCAAAAGTGGCAACTTATGATCAAAAGCCAGAGATGAGCAGCGAGCAAGTTGGAGATGCGGTGCTAACGGCGATGGAGAGCGGATATGATTTTATAGTGGTAAATTTTGCAAACGGCGATATGGTAGGACACACGGGAAACTATGAAGCCGCCACAAAAGCAGTCGAAGCAGTAGATAAACAACTCGGAAGAATCATAAAAAAGTGTGATGAGCTAGAGTATTCACTGGTTTTGACAAGCGATCACGGAAATTGCGAGCAGATGGAAAATGAAAAAGGTGAAGTTTTAACAAATCATACAACTTTTGAAGTTTTCTGTTTTGTAAGAGCAAAAGGCATAAAAAAAGTAAAAAATGGAGGCTTAAACAACATAGCCCCAACAGTTTTAAAGTTAATGGGCTTAGAGATTCCAAAAGAGATGGATAAGCCTCTAATATAGGAG
>JALSKH010000002.1 GCA_026988975.1 Campylobacteraceae bacterium | reverse complement strand
CAAGCTTTCAACTTAAAGCAATGAAAAATGAACTTCAAAAAATCTATAATCCACAAGTCTCATTTAGAAAAAGATTAGAGTATATTGGTAAATTTAAATTGAATAAAAAAGAAAATTTTAACTCCATTATTTTTAAAAAGGGTATGTTGCAAGTTGTCTTAAAATTAGATTCTGCAAAGAGAGAAGATGAGTTCAAAAGATATGCTTCAAGTAAAATGACTATTGAAAAAACATATAAAAAAGGGCGATATTTTGTTCTGGAGGTACAGATATGAATCAACAAAATAGATTTTATATGATAGTCGCCTTAATCTTCCTTTTCGTGATTTTTTGTATATATGATTTGAGTATTGAAAAAACATATCAAAAAGAATTAGAAAATTTTTCCAATTTTCAAAAAAATTCTGCACTATTGGTTCGATTAAAGAAGCATGCAGGAAGCAAGGATGAAAAAAACCACTCCATAAAAAGAGTAAAACAGATATTTCAACCCTCAAAACAGAGTCTAAAAAATGGAATTTATGTGTGGGATTTTTACAATTTGACAAATAACAAACTTGATAGACTAGGCAGATTGCTTTTAAATTCAAAATTGATAATCAAATCGTTTAGTATCAAAACAGTTTCCGGAAAAGCAGCTCTACATGTGGAGTTTAAAATATGAAAAAAGCACTCCTGTTTTTTCTATTGACAATCTTTTGGTTTTTATTACTTTTCCCAAAAGCAATAATATGGGATAAATTCGAATCAAACCTCAGGCGCTATCACATTGCATTAAATGCAGAGAAGATAAATGAAAATTATGCAGGATTAAAGCTAGAGAATCTTCAAGTATTTTATGAAAAACTAGATATAGGAGTGATAAAAAAAGCGGAGATAAGAGCTTGGATGATATACAATAAAATTAAACTAACCGCTATCACATTGAGCCCAAATGTACCAATATCGGAAAAATTAACTATCAAGTATATGAATATTTCATATACTATTTTTAAACCAAAACATATCTATATTGACGGGATTTCAAATTATGGTGGCTTCAAGGGAGATATATCGCTTTTCAAAAGAAAAGGTTCAATTCTGCTAGATACAAAAAGCATAAAAAATTCATTTTTAAAAGAGTATTTTAAAAAAACAAAAGAGGGAATGAAATATGAATTTGATTTTTAATTCAAGGTTGATCTCTTTTTTGTGGTGGATTGCAGCCCCTTTTCTTGTGGCAAAAATCATAATTTCGATTTTTACTATTTTTATATCTGCTCCAAATACGAAAGAGTATGTAGAAAACAGTCATGATAAACTAGGATTAATTACACTGCCTAAGATTTTAGGCAGTGTGACTAGCATTCAAAAAAAGAGAACAAATGTAAAAACAAAAAAAGTTCAAAAACTCGATGGTATTTCTCTCTTGGCGTGTTATGTGGATCAAAAGACAAAGTTTATAATCATCAAAGATAAAGCAAAAACTCTTTTTATTGATATAAATAGCACATATAAAGGCGCAAAACTTAAAACCATAACAAATGCTTCGGCTGTATTTATGAGAGAGGGCGAAGAGTTTAAGCTTTTTATCCAAAAAGTAAAACAATCTGCAAAAAACTCAAAAAATGCTATAAATAACGATATAGAATCAAGTGGCAAATATATAACTGTGCAAAGAAGCGAGTTTCAAAAATATACAAAAAATATGAGGCGAGCCCTGAGAGATATAAGATTTCAAAGGGTAACAAATCATAGAAGATTTTCAGGTATAAGATTGAGTTTTATAAGAAAAGGCTCACTCTTTGATAAAATGGGACTCAAACGAGATGACATCTTGAAGTCAGTTAATGGAAGAGAGTTAAAAAGTATAGTAGATTTGATTCCATACTATAGACAATTAGACGGGACGACAACTTTGAGTCTGGGAATAGAGAGAGAAAAAGAGATGAGGGAGATTATATATGAGATTAATTAGTGTTTTTATATTGTTTTTGAGTTTGGCTTTTGCAGCTCCAAAAAAAGTTGAGATAAATTTTCAAAATTTACAGATAAATGATTTTGTAAAAATGGTTTCGAAAATTAGTAACAAAAACATACTTTTAACCACAACAATTCCAGGAAAAGTAAATTTTATATCTGTAAAACCTATAGATAAAAATCAGATATATGATCTTCTGATAAGTGTTCTAAAAAACAGAGGCTACACACTTGTTGATAGTAAAAATGGATATTTGGAGATAGTAAGAAGCAGTGATGCAGCAAGAGAGTCACCGCCGATAGGTAGCAAAACAAAACTAAATCAGATCCAAACCGACATCATCCAGATCCACAATCTCTCCTCGGCCCAAATCATATCACAAGTCAATTTTTTGCTCAGCAAATATGGGAAAATAGCAGTTTCTAAAGAGGCAAACAGTCTCATCATCACAGATTATCCTAAAAACTTAAAGAGCATACGGCAATTAATCAAAAAATTGGACTCACAAAAGAAGATGGATATAGAATTTTATATACTAAAAAATTCTAAGGTTTCAGCAGTGCTGCCAAAGATAAAAAATATCGCAAACAGCATATATAACCAAAAGATGCCGAGCCAAAAAGTACAGCTTTTTGCTGATGATGGTACAAATTCACTTATCATAATATCGAAGAAAAACATCATTGAGAAGCTTATAACCTATGTGAAGAAGATGGACAAAGAGGATAAAGTTTCAAAGAGAACGCTTCATATAATAAGTCTTAAAAATTCAAATGCAAAGCAGATGGCATCGACTCTAAAAACGATAATATCGAGCAAGCCTAAAAAATCAGGCAAGAAAATCAAAGTTGACCCTTTGAAGCCCACCTTTACAGCCGATGAAGAGACAAATACCCTTGTTGTTTACGCTTCAGGCGAAGAGATGACAGAGATAAAAAAGCTCATATCCGCACTTGACACACCAAGACAGCAAGTCTATGTGAGTACCAAAATAGTAGAGATAAATAACAATAAATCAAGCAAAATAGGCGCAAAGTATGGCATATTGGGTGGTGTCGCAAACTCTTCTGGCTTATATACATTTAGTGCTAACCTTGGAGCTCCTGCGATACCATTTGATTTGACCTCTCTTGGCATAGATAAGCCGTCTATCTCAAAAGGATTGGCGCTTGGAGCTACTATCTCTTTGCTCAGTTCAAATGGTGCGGCAAATATACTATCAGAGCCATCTTTGTTGTGTGTAAACAATCTGGAGTCATCTATATATGTGGGAAAAACCGAGTCGATTATCACTCAAGGAAGTGTGGGTTCAACTACAACAGATGTTACGAAAAATACATACACAAGACAAGATATCGGTTTAACACTTAAAGTCAAACCAAGGATTTCAAGCGACAACAAAGTACTTCTAGATGTAAAAGTTACGATGGAAGATGTTGTTCCCGGCAGCGCACAAGGTTTGCCCACTACTACAAAACGGGATGTTTCAACAACTGCTATAGTCAAAAATGGAGAGAGTATCATAATCGGTGGGTTAGTTAAAGATTACACTGGAAATACTGTTGCAAAAGTTCCTATTTTGGGGGATATCCCGATTTTGGGCTATGCTTTTAGACATAATGAAAAAAGCAAAGACAAGATAAGCTTGGTTATACTTTTAACACCTTATATAGTAGATAAAAGTGCCGATCTTTCATCTCTAAGAGAGGTGTTGGCAAAGCTTAATAAGATAGAGCAAAAATTTGCTAAAAACATAATGGATAAAGAGAAGCATAAAAACCATGCCAATTAGAAATATACCTACTCTTAAGGATTTAGATCTATTTCCTGTTTACAATGGCGATGTAGATGCTGAGCTTTTGGTAAAAAACCACCTTCTTTTGAGTTCGATAGACGATAAGCCCTATGCTATCTTAGAGCATGATTTTATAGCAGAGGGGTTAAACTATCTTGCAAAATTAGCTCTACATGTAGAGGTTGCATTTTTGGATGAAGCTTCATATGAGAGACTGTATAACAGATACTTGGAGCAAAAAACAGACAAAGAGTTAAATGGGACTTTTAGTGAAGATGAAAAAGAGGATTTTATAGATGACGACATCTCTTTGTCACAGTTTCTAAAAACGAGCTCGGATATACTTACAAGTGAAGAGTCAGCTCCAATCATCAAGTTTGTAAACTCTCTTTTTTATCAAGCTATCAAGAAAAATGCTTCAGATATTCATATAGAGACACATGAAAATAGAGGCGTCGTTAGATTTAGGATTGATGGAGTGCTGATAAAACATGTGGATTTAGATAAAAACATCATAAACCTTATCGTAAATCGTGTCAAAGTTATCTCAAATCTTGATATATCGGAGAAGAGGGTACCTCAAGATGGAAGAACTGTCATAAAGATAGCAAAGAAGAGTCTCGATGTCAGGGTTTCTATACTACCTACCTACTATGGGCAGAGAGTTGTGATGAGGATTTTGATGGATTCTTCAAATATCCCCAGCCTTGAAGAGCTTGGCTTTGATGATGAGCTGACTAAGAGTTTCCGTTCTCTTCTGTCTCACTCTTACGGAATGATTTTGGCAACAGGTCCAACAGGAAGTGGAAAATCTACAACTCTTCACTCATTTCTCAAAACAATCTCAACTCCAGAAAAAAACATAATCACGATAGAAGACCCAGTAGAGTATAAAACAAACAACATAAACCAAATCCAGGTAAACGCCAAGACAGGACTCACTTTTGCGTCAGGTTTGCGCTCTATTCTCAGGCAAGACCCTGATGTCATCATGGTGGGAGAGATAAGAGGTACAGAGACAGCCAAGATAGCGATACAGTCAGCCTTGACTGGTCATCTACTACTCTCAACTCTGCACACAAACAATACAACAGCCGCCATAACAAGGTTGTTAGATATGGGTATAGAGGAGTTTTTGATAAGCTCTAGCCTGCTAGGAGTTTTAGCTCAAAGATTGGTAAGAAAACTATGTGCTCATTGTAAACAAGAGGATAATTTAGATGACTTTAGCAAAGATGAGCTAGGTATAAAAAAAGAGACAAAAATCTACAAATCAAAAGGATGCATCCATTGTAATTTCACAGGTTATAGTGGCAGGGTTGCAGTAGGAGAATTTTTTCTTATAGATGACAGCGTAAAAGATATGCTCAAAAGAGGTCTGAAAGATTATGAAATTCGCGAAGAGATGGCAAAAAATGGACTTGTTTTGCTAGGAGAAAAGATAAAAAATCTAGTAGAAAACGGCACAACAAGTCTGCAAGAAGCACTTAGAGTCGGTATGAGAGACTGATGTTTTTCAGATACAAAGGCATAGATAGTGGTGGCTCAAAAGTTAAAGATACACTAGAAGCAAAAGATATAACAGAAGCAAAATCAAAGCTTAAAAACAGAGGTATCATCTA
>JALSKH010000001.1 GCA_026988975.1 Campylobacteraceae bacterium | reverse complement strand
AGTAAAGTTGCTAATTAAAAAAAGTGAAAGTATGAAGGTTTTAAACATTAAATTTCCTAAAGTTAGATGAAAGTATCAACACCTTATCCAAACAATTCTGAATAAAGTGAATAGGTAATAATAATAACAAAACTAACCACAACTTTAGATTATTTTTAACGCTACAATGGCAATCGTATAGGAATGCGAATGTTTTTTATCGTTGTTGTTCTAAAAAGGCTTAAACTCTCTCCCACTCATACCCAACCAAATTACGACTCTTACTATCAAACTCCACCCCAACAATAAAAATATCAGAAAATTTAGTCTGGTACTTTTGAGGGTAGTTTTTCTCTTTAATTTGAGCTAATGCACCCTTTTGATTGACTTTAAACTCAAAAATGTAGAGCATATCATCAAGAAAAACACTAAGGTCTATACGTCCATCATTGGTGACATCTTCAGCGACAATTCTGTCAAACCCTGCTCCTGCAAAGTAGGCGTAAATTACTGATGCGTAAAAGCCCTCATACTTTTCTATGTTATTTCCTGTAAAATTATTATAGGCGATTGAGGCAAAAAGGGATTTAAAAACGCTCTCTATACCATCAAGGTTTTTCTCTTCCATCATATCCATAAGCTCATTTTGAATCTCTATTTTACGACTTCTATTTTTAACCAAAAAGTCTAAAAGATAGTCATTGAAACTCATTTTTGTCTCTAGGTTTGGGTAGCTTAAGGTGTACTCTTTCTTTTGTCTTCTTTGCTTTACACTTTTAATGGTCAAGTAACCACTCTGAAACATAACCGTTTCAAGCGATATATTTTCAATATCAAAAGAGTTCAATAGAGACTCATCTGTCTTTAGATTTTCAAATTTTGCAATATTGTAATGCTCTTTTTGAAATAGTTTAATTAAAAAACTTGGTGTTCCTGTGTTAAACCAGTAGTTAGAGAACTCCTTTTCACTATCGATAAAGAGTAAAATATCAAAAGGGTTATAGACCCTATCGCTCAAAAAGTTATAGCCGTTGTACCACGTTTGAAGTTTCTTTAAATCAACCCCCTCTAAAAGTTCTTTAAAATCGGTCTCTATGTCATTTTGCGTATAACCACAAATAGTTCCATATCTTGGAAGTAAAGAGATGTCTCTTAGGTTATTAAGTCCACTAAAAATACTTGCTTTAGAGAACTTACTTACTCCAGTTAATAAGACAAATTTAATATATTTATCACTCTCTTTTAACTGTGTATAGAGTCTCTTTAAAACCTCTCTTGAGGCTTTGGCTACCTCTATTTGGTCTAGGTTGTCAAGTATTGGTTTGTCGTACTCATCTATGAGGACAACTACCTTTTTATTGTACTTTTTATAAGCATTCTCTATAAGATTTGCAAAGCAGACAGCATAATCATCTACTTTTTTACAATCAATCTCTAAATGCTCTTTGTTTGAGTCTATGTTATGCTCTATAACACTATATAGCTCTTTAAGATTTCTATTGCCAGAGAAGCCAAACTTAATAACAGGGTACCTATCGTCCCAATCCCATTTATCGTAAATATAAAGTCCCTCAAACAGCTCTTTTTTACCCTCAAATATATCTTGAAGCGTATCTAAAAAGAGAGATTTACCAAAACGTCTTGGGCGTGAGAGAAAGTAGTATTTGCCATTTTGTATTAAATCTAATGCCTCTTTAGTTTTGTCTATATAGATATAATTCTCTTTTTTATCTCGTATCTCTTTAAATGTCTGTATGCCTATGGGTAGTTTTTTTAGCTTTTTCATAAGAGTATTATAGCCTATTTAGGTTATGAATTCTCTACCAAATAATCCCCTAATCGCTTACGCATACTACTCTCTTCTAAATATCTAACATTACTAGCTTCTCCTAAAATCTCTTTTGCTTTTTTAATGGGTATCTTTTTTCTTGATAAAATACCAATCGAAAATATGTCAAGATTTTTTCCAACTTGTTTTACTAAATTATTAGTAAAGAGAGTTTTTTGGATTTGGTAAGGTTGATTGTCAAAAGTGATACTAAACAATCTTTTTGTGATGGGGTCATCAAGTAAAATAATAGATTGATACTCTTTGTTGATTATCTCTCCTCTCTCTATTATTTTCTCTTCACAATAGTACTCTACCGTTCCATCTTCATAAATCACAACCCTATCTTCCCAAAACTTTTTACTCCCATAAATATAGTGATACCACTCTCCACTAATGTTTGCAATAAGAGGATTTGGGTTACAACTCTTCTTTCTGTTTTTCTTAAAATCTTTATAGCTTATGCTTCTGTTAAAAATCTTTGCATAGATAGCTTGATGCTCTTCAATACTCTGTTGATGCTGAAAGAGAGAAAATACAGGATAATCTACTCTTAAAAATTTACTTACCACAAAATCTTCTTTTGAAGTGTATAAAAAGTCAATACTATTTACTTCATTTTCAATATTTTTTTTCAATACAATATAGAGTTTAGCCAAAGGCTCTATCTCTTCTAAAAAGAGCTTAAACTCTTGGCTAAAAGGTTTGTTGCAATTATCAATAACAAAAATAATATTCATAGAAATATTTTGGGCTAATTTTATAAAGTTTTTTTGAAGTAGCAAAGCTTTTGTTGATTGATACTCAAATATATTATCTTTGGCATAGATGGGCATAACCATATTTAGTGAATTGTATGGATGTGTAGCATAACTTTTAATCAAAGTATCAAATATTCTACCTCAAACTTTAAGTACCGTGTCATGAATAGCCACTTTTTATGATGAAACATTCATGATTCATGACACGGTACTTTAATCTGTAGATTTATCCATCTACCAATAGCTCATTCACTCCTCCTTTCATTACCCAATTACTATCATAAACCTTATATGCTTTGCTTGGTTCTTCAACTACCTCAACACCTTGTGCTTTAGCTCTAATAGCTAAGAGTTCGGCTACAGACATTTTACTCTCTAACTTTGCTAAAAGTGATTCTACTCCCTTACTGTCTAAACTCTCTATGGTTCGCCCTTGAAAACTCATCTCCAACCATATAATCTCTCTTTTTTTTACATCTAAAACACCAAAAACTATCCCTTTACTTAAGCCTTGAGTAATGCGAATTTGATGCTGAACCGTTGAGGGGTCATAGGCAAGCCCTGATTTTTTAGAGATTTTCATCTTCTCTTTACTGTTCATCCACCCTATCACCATGTTCACTTCCAATGCCCCATCTGTGTAGGCATTGCCTGTAAAGGTGACATATTTTGCACCTGAATTCTCCAACTCATTCAAATTTAACTCAATATATTCAGCTGTCCCTTTCATGTGTGGAATGCATTGAATGTCCCCACTATGCTGACACCCTGTGGCAGTCAAATTATAATAAGTACACTCCTCATCATACTCCTCAAAGGCTACTTTACAACTCAAATCCATATCAAGATGTTGAGCAGGCAATCCCTCACCCCACTGCATAAAGAGACGAACACTTTCTCCCTCGACCTTAAACTTTTCACCCATAAGTGCTGAGGGCATATCTTGAACCGATTCACTTCTGTCACCAATAGAGAGTGGCACATTTTTTAATAAAGCATCAATGTAAATTCGCTCTTCACGCACCTTTAATTTTGCATATCTTTCAGACATCTCAAAAAGAAAAATCTGCTCAATGCTCTCTTTCATTTGCCCCAAAGCTTTTGCATCATAGAGTGCTAAAAGTTTATTGGTAGGAATGTTTTTACTCACACCTCCTAAAGGCTTAACCGTTCGACTCTTCTTTGGATTGAAATAGAGTTGGGCATACATTCCCAAAGTCAATAAAAGACGTGCAGGAATTTTAGAGCTTATTTCAAAAAAATGGTTGCTTGTTTGCTCTTCTCCAAACCACAACATAGTACCAAACAAAGAACGTGCAAAAAGAGAGGGTCGCTGTTTCAAAAGGCTAAAATAGCGTTCTTCATTCATGCTTAACTTTGCTCTATCAAGTTCACCTTGCCACACATTGTACTTTTTGTTATAGAAAACATCCAATAATCTTTGAAGCTTTGAAAACTTCTCTTTTTTAGCATACTCTGCCAATCGTAAAGCACGAATAAAGCGAACCCACATCGCACGTTTTGGATGCATAGATTCACAACTAACTTCCACTTTAGCTTCTAAATTATTAAGCCATAAAGCGACCATTTTACACTCTTTACGAGTATATTTCAACTTTAACTTTTTGACTGCTCCCTCTTTCTCATCGTCAGCATAATGACTATTTAGCACAGTACGATTAACAATAACTTTAGGTGATACTATCTGTAAATACCCTGTATGTTTGTACCATAAGTAACGCAAAATATCATTCGCCGAGCCAAATCGTTCACCTGCTTTTTGGCTCTCCCCTTGGGCGACCAAAAAGTCTATGACCAACATATCAGTCTCTCTCATCTCTATGGCTATATCGCTTGGTATTGTAAAATGTTTCAAGCCTATCTTAAGATTCTCTTTCTCTGTCTCATCTAACGGTGTCTTTGAACTTAAGAGCCTATGTATATATGTTTCCATATCCTCTTGATGCCATAACTCCAATACTTTTAAGGTACTATTTTGAGCCATATAAATCCTTGTATCCGACTCAAAAGGCGTACCACAATAGGGACAACCATTATAACGCTCCAAAGGAAAGGTATCTGCTGGAATGGTATGCCCACATGGTAAATCAACGCCATGATTGTCCAAGATAATATTTGCAAAAAATCTCACAACATGGTCTAAAACACTCTCTTTGGTTGGGCTATCCCAGCCCTTAACTAAAGGTGTCCAATTTTTACCTACTCCCATTATCTTTTGAAGATAAAGAAGTATCTCTCTTTTGTCTGAAACCTCTAAATTATTAATAGCATAGAGTAGTGTTTCGGTAAAACCAAAGCCTAATTTAGAAGCATTGGCGACCAATACTAAGGTAGTATGATTTAAGGTCTCATGACGTTCATCTTTTTTCTCAATAAATATTGCATTTTGTCGTAACGCAACTTTCAATAAATCTTTTTTCATGTTAAATTCTTTATGATAGATGGAAATGAGAGAAGTAAAATTTCTTAAAAGGAAATTGCTAAAAAAAGCAAAAGTAACTCCTCTTTGTCCATCAAAATTTATAGGTAAGGGTAGAAGTTTGTAAATTACCAAAATTTATGGGGATTTGAACCCCCAAAAGTAACTCCTACTTGACCTACAAGGAGAATTATAGTTTGATTTTCAGACATATTTTGACCAGTTAAAAATTAAACGCAAATTACGCCATATACTTTAATAAGAAATATAAAAGAGTAGGTCACTTGTGGCAAGGGCGTTATAAGTCATGGTATATAGTAAAAGAAGCATACCTCTACCAACTCTTTAGATATATAGAACATAACCCCATAAAAGCAAAAATGAGTCAAATTATA